>JBAXNN010000017.1:0-45851 GCA_037133755.1 Thermoleophilia bacterium | reverse complement strand
CCCGCACCTCCCCATCGACCTCGATCGCGGCGGTCACCTTGGCGAGCCGCTCACCGATCGCGCGGGCGCAGTCCAGGCCGGTCGCGCCGTCCTCGAGCTCGAGCTCCGTGCCGTCAGGAAGATGAACCTTCATGTGCGAGAGGCTATCAACGGGGCGTGCAGCGGCGACGCGTTGCGAGCGATGTCGGCGGCTCACGACGGGCAGCAACGGCGCGGAGCCGTCTCGTCACGCAGCCCCGCAGCGCAGCGGAACCCCGATGCTCCAAAGGGGTCAGACCCTTTCGGAGCATCACCCCGGCGCAGTAACCAACAAGGCGGCTGGCCCGATGCTCCGAAAGGGTCTGACCCCTTTGGAGCATCAGCCGCGATCAGCTCAGATCGAACGACGTCATGGCGTGGAACTCGCCCACGCGCGTCTCGACCTCATCGCGCGTCAGGCGCTGGACGCGCTCGGTCCCGAACTCCTCGACGTTGAACGACGCGACGATCGAGCCGTACGCCACGGCGCGCTTGAGGTGCGCGATATCAGGCTCAGTCTGCCCCGTTGCCGCCAGGTAGCCGACGAAGCCACCGGCAAATGAGTCGCCTGCGCCCGTCGGATCGAAGACCTCTTCGAGCGGATAGCCCGGCACGCCGAAGAAGGCGCCATCGACGAACAGTGCGGCACCGTACTCACCGCGCTTGATCACGACGATGCGCGGGCCATGTGCGGAGATCGCGCGGGCCGCCTTGGCAAGCGTGGACTCACCCGTCAGCTGGCGCGCCTCGCCATCATTGAGAATCACGCAGTCGACTTCGCCGATCGCGCCGATCAGCGAGTCCTTGGCGATCTCGATCCAGAGGTTCATCGAGTCAAGCGCGACGAAGCCCGCCTGCGACTGCTTCCGAACGGAGCGCTGCAGGTCGGGAACGATGTTGCCGAGAAAGAGCACGGGCGCCTTGGCCTGCTCCTCCGACAGCTGCGGATCGAACTGCTCGAACACGCCGAGACGCGTATCGAGCGTCTCAGCGACGTTGAGGTCGAAGCCGTAGCGACCTTCCCACGCAAACGTGGTGCCGCCCGCGACGACCTGGATGCCGCTGGTATCGATGCCGCGCTCGGCGAGCACCGGCTCACCGTCGAAGTCATCCCCCACCACGCCGACAACGCCGACGTCGGTGAAGAGATTGGCGGCGAGAGCAAAGTGGACCGCCGACCCCCCGAGCGCCCGGTCGCGTCGACCGAAGGGCGTCTCGAGGGTGTCGTAGGCGATCGATCCGACTGCAATGAGGCTATTCACAGACGGCAAGGTACCACCCGGGCTCTAGACCTCGAGCCCCAGCTTGGCGGTGCGGCCCGGCATGCAGCGCACGCCCTCGTGCACCTCGACGAGCGCGTCCCAGTCGGAGACCCAGATCATGCGGCGCTCGATCGAGGCGATGTCCTCCGAGCGGAGCCAGCCGGAGACCTTCGTCAGCGTCTCGCGCGTCGTGCCGGTCATCTCGGCCAGCGCGCCGTGGGTGAGCCGCACGTCGATGCGGACGCCTTCGGGCGTGACCTTGCCGAAGTGGTCGGCGAGCTCGATGACGACGCCGGCGAGGCGGGCCGGGACGGGCTGGAAGGCGAGAGCGGCGAGCCGCTGCTCGGCGCCGCGCAGGCGCTGACCGTTGGAGCGAGCAAGGTTGCGAGCCACAATCGGATCGACGCTGGCCAGGGCCTCGATGTCAGCCGTGCTGGCACGGAGAACATCGCAGTCCACGAGCGCCTCGACCTGCTCGGTGCGAGCGTCCTCACCGAAGGGCAGATTGCCGAAGACCATGCCGGACTCGATCAGTCCACTCGTCAGGCAGCGACCATCGCTATTGATGCGGACGGAACGGGCCACACCGTCGACCATGATGTAGGCGCGAGGATCCGAGTCGGCAGCGCCGGAAATCGTCTCGCCGCGGTCGTAGCTGCGGACGCAGAAGGCGCCAGCGGCACGGGCGATGCGGTCCTGGGAAAGGCCCTCGAAGAGCGGCGTCTCACTGATGGCGTTGAGCAGATGCGGATTCATTGTTCGACCTCCTGTGGTCTGGCTCCCGGTGGTAATCCGGGACCCATGACCATGGTGCGAGGTCGATGTTGATCTGCCCTTGCTGCTCTATAGCGCCTACGTTGCCCTCTGTTGAGGGCGCGTTGCGTTTGTTAAGACGCTGCGTCGGCGGTGCCGAGGATTTTGTCCAGCTCGCCCTGGGCGTGCAGCTCCTCGACGATGTCGCAGCCGCCGATCAGCTCGCCGCCGACGAACAGCTGCGGGGTGGTCGGCCAACTGGAGTACGCGGTCAGCTGCTGGCGAATGCGGGGATCCGGCAGGATGTCAACGGCGATGAACTCCACGCCGCTGTCGATCACGCGCTCGGCAACGCGGGCGGAGAATCCGCAGCGCGGCTCCTCCGGGGTGCCCTTCATGAAAAGGGCGACGCGGTTGCCGGTGACGATGGAGACGATCTCGTCGTAGATCTGCTCGTCGCTCATGACGCTCATGCGGGTGCTCCAGGCTCGAGTGTGACGGTGGTGATAGAGAGTGCGTGAATCGCGCCCGAATCCATGTGCTCTTGGACGGCCGCGTAGATCATCTTGTGCTGCTCGATCAGGCTCTTGCCGGCGAACTGCTCGGCTTCGACCCGAACGGCGAGGTGGTCACCGCCGGCGCCCATGAAGTCAGAGACGTCTGCGCGACTACCCGGCAGATGAGCCTCGATCAGGTCTTGGACGACGGTCAGATCCACGGGCGCAGCGTAGCGGAGGATCGCACGAGGTTCGGCACCTGCGCGGGCGCATCCAGTGCGCCACCAACCCGTGGGACAACCCAGGCGCTCGCTGCGGGGAGGAACGGCGCCGCGGCGGGGTTGCTCATGCCCGAGTCGAGTACGAGCCGCCAACGTGCCGCAGCCCACGCGCCCCGCGTGCGGCAACCACCGAGCAAGCGCCCGTGCGCACGACTGGTCACGCGCTCAGCCGAGCGGCACACTGCGGTGCCCGAACGATCGCCGGGCAGCATGCCCTCCCAACTGAGCCGGAGCCCTGCCACACCGGGCGCGATCACGCTGCCCGCCAGAATGCGCAGGTCGCGGATCAACTTCCTGCCTCCCCCATCGCGACCGTCAGCGCGCGCACCGAGCACCACGCGGATGCGCGGTCGCACGCCGACCACGCCCAGATCAATGCGCTGCACAGCCTCACCCGCCCGCGCGACCTCAAGCCAAACACGGGCGTTGACGGTCGGGGTGATCTCCGCGGTTACTCGCCCAAGTTCGTCAATGGTGACGGGTGCCTCAACGGCGGCAAAGGTCGGCACGGTTGGCTCGAGAACGAGCTGAAGCTCCGCCGCTGCAGCTTCGGGCGAGAGCTGGCCCGAGAGACGGACGGAGGCACCGGCGACGACGATCCAGCGATCGAGGCGTGCGGGAGCGCCCGGAGCGGCACCGACGCGCAGGTGGTCTGTGTCACGAGTTGACCCGTACGCGACAGCGTCGGTGGGGTCCGACCAGCCCTCGTCCGCACCGTCGGCAGTCTCGACCACGATGTGCACGCGTAGCCGGTGTCCCACGTCGGCGACCGCCGGGATGTACGTCGTCTCGTGCGCGTCGGTAATTTCGCTGAAGCCGCGGTCGGTCGAACGCTCCCAGGTCAGCGTCAGATCCTCAGGGGTCGCGGCATCGAGTTGAGCGCCAACCGCAGTGAGGCGTGCCCCGACCTGCGGCTGGCCGACGAGCTCCGGCACCGCGAGGACGGTCGGCGCCGCCTGCGCCAGACCGGCGCAGAGGAGCACGAGGACCCCGGCCAGCAGGACACTGCGCATCAGCGGCATGCCAAGGCCGCCGATCCGAGGCCACACGAGGTCGCACCCGCGCCGGCTCCTGTCCCTCCCGCGCGCGAGCTGGCGTCGCCAGGCGACGCCGTCGCAACCTTCGCCGCGGGATGCTGCTGCGTACGCCCACCGCGCGCCGCGGGCTCCGACGCCGTGCGTCCGAGTAACCGCGCTGCGGCCTCGATCGCGAGCATGCGACCGACCGGACCGTACGGCCCCTCACCGACCGGGGTCGATGCTTCGACCGCCGGCTCGACGGGAGCACGCAGACCGGGCGCAGAACCGTCCAACAGGCTTGCCGTGACTGCTGCACCGATCGCCCCTGCCAGCAGGAGTGCGGCGGCCGTACCGCCGATCAGTCGCCAGCGGATCAGCCGGCGGACGGCCACCTCCGTGCGATCTGTCACGCGCACGAGAATGCCGGCCCCCAGGCCCGCAGCACGACCGCGCTCGGCGACACCACGCCACTCCGGACGGAGGCGCGCCATCGCCATCCAGAGGCCGTTCGGCGTACGCCCGCTGCGGCGGCCCGCCTCTGCATACGACACCTCGGTCGTCACCATGCCGTAGGCCAGCTCGTCGGAGACGCCGGCGCGGCGCGCCGTAACGTCAACGGCGTGCTCGACCTCAAGCCGGAAGCGCGCGAGATCAAGCGAATCGCGCTCTGCGTGCTGTGGCAGATCAGGTGGTAGCGGTTCCACGCGTTCGGCCCGACGCCGCTGCGTGTCGGCGCGCCATGCCTCACGGCGCGTGGCGCCGTCAACCACGAGGTAGGCGAACAGCCCATCTGGACCGGTGCGTTGCAGCACCCGGGCCAGCTCGACGGTGACGGGCTCCCACAGGCGGCGCTCACCCTCCTCCAGCAGCAGCACGTCGTGCCGTGACGGCGCTTCGCCGACAGCCAGCAGAAGTGCGAGCTCGAGCGCGCGCGCCACCCCATCGGCCACCGCGCGCCGCCGATCGGCCGCACACGTGACGGCATCCCTCGGAATTGCCTCACCGAGTGCGAGCAAGACCGCGGGTCGCGCGCAGACGTCGCGGATCACATCCGCGGAAAGAGTGCGTTCAGGGGCTGGGCGTGCCGTCGTCGCCATGGTTCAGCGCCGAACCTAGTCGCCAGTGATCGGACGACGTCGGTCGCCGGTATGCCGGCTCACACAGGAGGAATCGCGATATCGCCCAGCGTCTGCACCTCATGGTGCAGTTCGACGCCGAATTGGTCCTTGGCGCGGCGGCGCGCCTCGGTCATCAGGGCGACGACGTCGGCTGATGTCGCACCTTCGACATTCTCGATGAAGTTCGCGTGCTTCTCGGAGATCTGCGCTCCGCCGACGCGATAGCCCTTGAGTCCACACGCCTCGAGGAGTTGTCCGCTCGTGCGATCGCCCTCCGGGTTCTTGAAGACACTCCCGAAGGTCCGCGCCTTGCGCGGCTGGGCTGCGGTGCGCCGGCCCTGATACTCACGGACACGCTCTTTGATCGCGGCCGGGTCATCCGACGTCAACTCGATTTCCGCCGCCGTGACGATCTCGCCGTACTGAAGATCCGAGTGGCGATAGGTGAGCCCCAGCTCGGCAGCCGGAACTCGACGCCGACCATCGGCGCTGCAGACGGTCGCGGTGATCAGAACGTTCGCGATCTCGCGCCCGTAGGCACCGGCGTTCATCCGCACCGCGCCACCCATCGTGCCAGGGATGGCGCAGGCGAACTCGAAGCCAGCCAGACCGGCATCCCCCACCTTGCGCACGGCCGCTGCCAATGACGCGCCGCCACCGAGCACGGCGCCGGTCGCCGTCACCTCGATGCGGGCAAGGTCGCCGGCGAGACGCAGGACCAGACCATCAAAGCCGCTGTCGGCGGGCAGCAGGTTGGAGCCGAGACCGATCACGGCGATCGCCTGCTCTTCCTCCCGCGCCCACCGCAGCATCGTGACCAGCGAGGGGTCGTCGGTCGGCTCGCCGAGAAAGGCGGCAGGACCGCCGGTGCCGATGGTGGTGAAGCGACTGAGCGGTACGTCGCGATCGATGCCTGCAGGCAGCGCGCTCATCCGTAGAGCACCTCGCGGGCGATGGCATCGACCGGCCCCGCACCGCAACACAAGATGAGATCGCCGCTACGCCCAAGACCACGGAGTTCCTTGACCGCTCGAGGGGCATCGATCACGAAACTGGCCTGCGGTCCCTCGACCTGCTCGACGATCCGCATGGCGCTTGCCTCAGGATCCGGCGCTCCACGCGCCACGTAGGTTTCGAGCACCACCACGTAGTCCGCAGCACTGAGAGCAGCAGCAAACTCGGCGCTGAACGCCTTGGTACGCCACGGCTGGTGCGGCTGAAAGAGCACGACGAGACGTTTGGGGTTGCGCCCACGCGCTGCGGCAATCGCAGCCACGAGTTCTGTGGGGTGATGCGCGTAATCGTCAACGACCGTATACCCGAAGGCCGTGCCGATGACCTCGAAGCGACGACCGGTACCCGTGAACCGCTCGAGCGCGGCGAAGGCAGCGTCGATCGACACGCCCAACCGCTCCAGCACGAGAGCGGCCGCACAGGCGTTGCCAGCGTTGTGGATGCCGGGCACGGCAAGCTGGACGCGCTCGGGACCCCGCGAGGGCCGGAACGAGACACCGTCGATATCGGTGGCCGCGTCGAGTGCGCGCAGGCCTTCACCGGGGCCGACCCCGAATCGCGCGACGTCGGCCGTCGGTGTGATCGCGACTCCATCCCCCACCGCCACGAACCCGTCGGCCGGAATCGTGCAGGCCCACTCGTTCAGCAGCGCAACGACATCCTCCACGGAGTCGTAGTGGTCGAGATGATCGAAGTCGACGTTGAGGACGACGCCGATCGTTGCGGGCAACTGGCGCACGGAGCGGTCGGACTCGTCGCCTTCGACGATCGCGAGGTCACCTGCACCGCCACGGGCGTTGGTGGCCAGTTGGCGCACCTCGCCGCCCACGACGAAGGTGGGATCTAGCCCAAGTTCGACCGCGGCAAACGCGAGCATCGAGGACGTGGTTGTCTTGCCGTGCGCCCCCGTCACCACGACCCGGCGTTCGTGGTCGCGCAGGATGTCGGCAAGCGCCTCAGCGCGATGCTGGATCGGCAGGCCGAGTTCGCGGGCGCGCTCGAGCTCTGGGGTGTCGTGGGGAATCGCGCCGGAGACGATCACGCGATCACAGCCGTCAAGATGAGCCGGGTCGTGCCCGACGTGACAGGTGATGCCGTCCTGCGCCAGACGCTGGAGCAGTGGGCTCAGCGAGCGATCACAGCCCGTTACCTGCTCGCCGCGCTGCACCAGCACACGGGCGATGCCGCTCATGCCGGCTCCGCCAACACCGACGAAGTGCACGCTCATGCGCGTCCCTCCGCCAGCTGCAGGAGGACGTCGGCCATCTCGCGTGCCGCAGCGGGCTTCGCGAGTGTCGCCATCGCCGTCTCCATTGCCTCGCGCCGGGCGGTATCACCGAGGATGCGATCGATCGCCTCACGCAGCCCGTGGGCGGTCAGCGCGCCGTCGGGCAGGACCACGGCTGCCCCAGCAGCGGCAAACGGCGCGGCGTTGAGCGTTTGGTGGTCGTCTGCGGCCCCTGCCCAGGGGACGAGGATGGCGGCGCGGCGCGCCGCGGCAACCTCGTAGACAGACCCACCGGAGCGCGCAACGACAAGATCGGCTGCGGCCAGCAGATTCGGCATGTCGCTGGTGAACTCGAGCTCGTCGAAGCGCTCCGGTGCGGTACCGGCACGCACCTTGCCGCGTCCGGTCACGAGGAGCACGCGCTGGCCAACCGGAACGCCATCGTCGTACGCCAGCCGCAGTGCATCGTTGATCGGGCCGGCGCCGAGCGAGCCACCAAACGCGACGACTACGCGTTCGTCGTCACCAAGGCCGAGCGCGGCACGCCCCTGCGCCCGTGTCGTCTCGACGAACGCGCGATCGACGGGACGACCGGTCACGAGGTACTTCGGCGGCGTGCGGCCGGCGACGGGGAAGGCGAGAAAGACACGGTCGACGAGCGGTGCGGCAAGCCGGTTGGCCAGGCCGATACGGGCGTCGGCCTCGCTCAGCGCCGACGGGAGGCGATGATGCCGGGCGGCGGCGAGCATCGGACCCGCCACGTACCCACCAGCACCAAACACCGCATCGGGACGGACCTGCTTGATGATCCCCGAGCACGAGAACGGCGCGACCACAGCCTTCCCCATCGCCTTGACCAACTGCACGCTGGCCGAGCGCGGGAACCCCGAAACGTCAAACGGCAAGAACGGGTAACCGCGGGCGGGCACCACCTCGGCCTCGATGCGGTTGGGCGTGCCAGCGAACGTGACGTCCACACCACGCGAGCGCAGCTCGTCGGCGACGGCTAGAGCGGGCGCAACGTGGCCCACCGTTCCGCCTGCGGCGATCAGGATCCGCACCGACATGCCTCCAAGGCTAGCCCACGGCGCGGAGGCGCTAGGCCCCGACCGGCTGGCGCTTACGCGGCGCGCGCGGCTTCTTGGGCGTGGGCGCGTTGGGATCTGGCGTCGCGGTTCGTCGCGGGCGCGGCACCAATTGCGGCTCGCGGCTGATGGCGATCAGGATGCCGACGAGCGCGAGAATCACCAGACGCGACGACGAGCCGTAGGAGATCAGCGGCAGCGGAATGCCCGTCAACGGCAGGATGCCCATAACGGCGCCGAGGTTGACGATTGCCTGCCCAACGATCAGCGCGGTCGCACCGGCGGCCAGCAGTCGCTGGAAGGGATCGACGGTGCGCGACGCGATCGTGTACCCAGCCCAGGCGAAGGCCGCGAACAGGCCCACCACGATCAGTGCGCCGATCAGACCCAGCTCCTCGCCGATCACGGCGAAGATCATGTCGGTGTGGGCCTCGGGGAGGAAGTTGACCTTCTGGACGCTGCCGCCGAGACCGACGCCGAAGATGCCGCCAGAGCCAATTGCGATCATCGACTGCACCACCTGGTACGCGCCATCGGCGCTCTGGCCCCACGGATCGAGAAACGCGAAGATGCGGTCGCGGCGATACGGCGCTGCGTAGATCAACACTGCACCGACCGCGAGCCCGATCGCGAGCAGCTGCGCGAGCAGCTTCTCCTTGACGCCTGCGACGATCAGGAGCGCGAACACCATGATCACCACGGCGAGCGTCGTACCGAGGTCCGGCTGGATCATGATCAGGGCGCAGACGAGCCCGACCAGCAGACCGAGCGGCATCGCCAGCTCCTTCATCGTCTCGGGCGGCTTGCGGCGGTTGGCGAGAATCAGCGCCACGACCAGCAGCGTCCCGAGCTTCGCGAATTCGGACGGCTGAATCGTGAACGGTCCGACGGCAAGCCAACGTGAGGCACCGTTGGCAGCAACGCCAACACCCGGGAGCCGCACCGCGGCGAGACCAACCAAGGAGCCGACGAAGACGATCGGAGCCAGCCGCTTGAGCCAGCCGGCCGGTACGAAGATCATCGCCACCATCAGGCCGAGACCAGCGATCGTGTAGATCACACCCGACTTGATGAAGTAGAGCGAGTCGAAGTTGAACTCGGCGTGCGTCATCGCGTAGGCACTGGAGGCCGAGTAGACCATCAACTGCCCGAACACCGCGAGGCAGATCGTGATGATCAGGAGGACCTGGGCCTCGAGCGGCAGCTCACGCCGCGACCCCGAGGGTACGAGCGGTGGGTGCTCGCCAGTCAGCACGAGCCTGAGGGGGTTGACACGCCGCATCACCGGTGGGTTCGCCGCTCGTGCGGCATCCCCTCCGCCTGTCAGCGGGCGCCGAGCTCGCCGGCGAGCTCGCGAAAATGCTCACCTCGCGCCACGTAATCCGTGAATTCATCGAAGCTGGCGCAGGCCGGCGCGAGCAGCACGTGGTCGCCCGGCGCACTGTCGAGTGTGGCCCGGCGCACCGCGTCGTCGAAATCGTCGCAGAGCACGGCGTCCACCCCACGCGCTGCCAGCGGATCGGCCATCCGCCGCCCAGCCGGGCCGGTCAGGTAGGCGCGCTGGATCTGGCCGGCCAGCGCCGTGGCGAGTGGCACGAAATCGGCCCCTTTGTCGCTACCGCCGAGAATCAGACGCACCGGTTCGTCCGGAAACGCCGTCAGTGCCTTCAGCGTGGCATCCACGTTGGTGGCCTTGGAGTCGTTCCAGAAGCGCACGCCATTGGCCTCGCCGCAATCCTCGAGGCGATGCGCGACCGGGTGGAACTGCCGAACCGCACTGGCAATCGCCGCGTCGGAAACGCCAACCGCACGCGCGAGAGCGGCCGCGACCGCAACGTTCTCGCGGTTGTGATCCCCGCGCAGGCGACTCTCTGCGAAGCCGGCCTCTTCGGCATCGGCACCGCGCACACGCACCACCGCGCCATCGCCGGGCACGCGACGCTGCTCGTCGCAGAACGGGTCGTCGACGTTGAGTACTGCCGTGTCCTGATCGTCCTGCGTCTCGAAGATGCGCAGCTTGATGCGGGCGTACTCCTCCATCGACCCATGCCGATCGAGATGATCGGGCGTGACGTTGGTGAGCGCAGCTGCGTCGCAGTGGAAGCTGATGATGTCCTCGAGTTGGAAACTCGATAGCTCGCAGACCACGATCGCGCCCTCAGGCACATGCGGCGCGACGTCGCAGAGGGCGATGCCGACGTTGCCGCACACCTGGTGCGGCAGGCCAGCCTCGCGGAGCATCGCACCGACGAGCTCCGTGGTCGTCGTCTTGCCGTTTGTGCCGGTGATGCCGATGACACGGGCGCCAGGCGGCAGCAGGCGGTAGCCGAGCTCGACTTCGGACCAGATCGGAATCCCCAGCTCGTGCGCCGCCTGCAGCACCGGATGCCCGTTGGCGACGCCAGGGCTGCGGATGATCGCCTCGCACCCCGCGTACTCGACCTCATCGGGTCCGACGACGGGTACAGGTGCGCCTGAGACGCGAGCGGGATCGTCATCGACAAGCGTGACCTCGCGGCCCGCCTCTGCCAGCGCTGTGGCAGCCGCGAGCCCGGAGCGGCCCGCACCGAGAACGATCGGCAACCGCGGTAGGTCGAGCGCGCCGGTCATGCGTACTGGTTGAAACGCACGTAGTAGAGAACGAAGGCAATCGAGGCGAAGATCGACGCGATGATCAGGAAGCGGAACATGATCTTCGTTTCGCTCCAGGCCTTCATCTCGAAGTGATGGTGGATCGGAGCCATCAGGAACACGCGTCTGCCGAAGCGACGGAAGCTGATCACCTGGATGATCACGCTGGCAGCCTCGACCACGAAGATGCCGCCGATCAGCGGCAGGAGCAGTTCGGTCTTCGTGAAGATCGCGAAGCCGGCCAGCGCGCCGCCGAGCGCCAGCGACCCGGTGTCCCCCATGAAGACCTCGGCCGGGTAGCTGTTGAACCAGAGGAAGCCGACGCACGCACCGAGCAGCGCGGCCGCGAGAATCGCGAGATCGAGCGTCTCTGAGGTCTGGCGTTGCAGGTCGAAGAGTCCCGGCCCACCCACGGTGTCGTCGATGCCCGGCATCGAGAGCGCACGCTGTCCAACCTGGAAGCCGATCACGCACATCGCCGTGAAGGCGAGCATCGCGATCGTGGAGGTGCCGGCGGCCAGGCCGTCGAGGCCGTCGGTCAGATTGACGGCATTGGAGGCGCCGACGATGATCAGGAAGACCAGCACGTACCACGCGGGTCCGAGGCTGACGTGAATGTCGATCAGCGGCACGAAGATGCTCGTTGAGATGCCTTCGTGGTTGGCAACGACGCAGACCACCGCAGCGATCACCGCCTGCGCAAGCATCTTGTAGCGCCCCTTCAGGCCAAGCGAACGCTTGCGAATGACGCTGAGGTAGTCGTCGACGAAGCCGATCGCACCGCAGCCGAGCATGACCCCCAGCACGGCCAGGCTGCGAGCGCCGTACGACGAGAAGACGAGATACGGCACGACGGTCGCGATGATGATCAGCAGACCACCCATGGTCGGAGTGCCCGACTTGGTCTGGTGGCCCTCCGGACCCTCCAGGCGAATGCGCTGACCGACGTTGTAGCGACGCAACAACTCGACGAACCGCGGACCCGCGAAGACCGAGATCAGGATCGCGACGACACCGGAGGCGAGGACGTTGGTCATGCGCGTGCCTCGAGCCGCTCGGCGAGGAGATCAGGGATCGCCTCGAGGCCGGCGGAGCGAGAACCCTTCACCAGCACGCGATCGCCACTGCGCACGAGCTCGGCGAGTCGATCGACGGCGGCGTCGGGTGTGGCGACCCAATGACCATGCACGCCGCTGCCTGCCCCGTCCAAGTACGCGCGCGCAAAATCTCCCACGGCGATCACGATATCTACACCACTCCGGGCCGCGAGCGCACCGACGTCGCGGTGGTACCGCTCGGTGTCGGTTCCGAGCTCGGCCATCAGGCCGAGAACGGCGATGCGCCGCCCCTCCGCGGGCAGCTCGCTCAGCAGGCGCAGCGCGGCCTCCATGGAGGCGGGATTGGCGTTGTAGGCATCGTTGACGACCTCGACCCCACCAGGCAACACCACCGATTCTCCGCGCCAGCGCTGCTGGGGAATCGCCGCAGCACGGGCGGCCACGTCTGCGAGGTCAAGCCCCAGCACAGCGCACACGGCGAGCGCCGCGGCGAGATTGCGCGCGTGGTGCCGACCGACCAGGTTGGTGCGCAGGCTCAGGAGCTCGCCGTGCACGAGATACGTGAGGTCCTGCCCTGTCGGGTCGATGCGCCGATCCACGAGTTGAACATCGGCGCCTGCCTCGTCGCCAAACGTGACGATCGCGATGTCAGCAGGCAGAAACGGATCGAGCAAGGGCTCGGCGAACGGAATGACCGCGGTACCACCCTCGCGCAGACCGTTCGCGATCTCGGCCTTGGCCTCGGCGATCGCCTCCTGCGAGCCGAGCAGTTCGATGTGGGCGACACCGACGTTGGTGATCACACCGATGTCGGGCGCGGCGAGCGCGCAGAGCTCGGCGATCTGGCCCTTGCCGCGCATCGCCAGCTCGCACACGATCACCTCGGTATCGGGCTCGAGGTGCGTGAGGGTGAGCGGGTAGCCGAGTTCGTTGTTATGTCCCTCGAGCGCGGCAACGGTGCGCCGTTGGCCTCCAACGAGATGCGCAATGGCGTCTTTGGTCGACGTCTTGCCGGTGCTGCCGGTAACCCCGATGCGCGTTGCGGCCGAGGCCGACGCAGTGGCGTCGCCGAGAAACTGCAGGCAACGCATGCTGGAGAACGTCATCAGGATGTTGGGGATATCGGTCGCCATCGCGCGCTCGATCTCCTCTTCCTCGACGACGACCGCAAGCGCGCCGTTCTCAATGGCGCTCTCGATGAAATCAATGCCACCACGGATCGCGATGAAGAGATCGCCTTGACCCGCGGCACGGGAATCGATCGTGACGCCAGTGACGAGGGCCTCCGGATCGCCACGCATAACGACGGAAGCGGGAACGGCGGCGAGCGTGAGCGGGATCATGCGAGCACCTCGCGTGCCACTTCGCGATCGTCGAACGGGGAGATGACGCCCGCCACGTCCTGGCCCTGCTCGTGGCCTTTGCCGGCGATCAGCACAACGTCGCCCGTCCCGGCCATCCCGATGGCGCGTTGGATGGCGCGACGACGATCGGCCTCGACCTCATGACGGCCGTCGGCACCCGCCTCGATCTCGGCGATGATCGCCAGTGGATCCTCGCTGCGCGGGTTGTCGGTCGTGATGATCACGTGGTCGGCCAGCCTGCAGGCAGCGCGCGCCATCGCGGGACGCTTGCCGCGGTCACGATCACCGCCGCAGCCGAAGACGACGATCACGCGCCCTGTGGCAAGCGGCCGCACAGCACGCAACACGTTCTCGAGCGCGTCGGCGGTGTGCGCGTAATCGACCACGACCCCGAACGGCTGATCAGTTGAGACGACCTCGAGTCGACCTGGCACGCCCGTCAGCCCCGACAGCCCGGCGATGATCGCCGCAAACGGCACGCCGGCGAGCCCGGCACTGGCAGCGGCGGCCAGCGCGTTCTCCACGTTGAACCGACCAACGAGCCGGATCTCGAGCGCCCCCTCACCCCATGGTGTCTGCATCGTCAAGGCCGTGCCGGCTGGGCCGTAACGCACGTCCACCGCGCGTACATCGGCGTCTTCGGCATCGAGGCCGAAGCGCAGATCGGCCGGTAGGCGCCGCCCGTACGCATCGTCGGCGTTGGCTGCGGTCGGGCAGCGTCCGTCGAACAGCAGTGCCTTGGCGGCGAAGTACGCCTCCATGTCGGCGTGGTAGTCGAGATGGTCCTGCGTGAGGTTGGTAAACGCCGCGGCGGCGAAGCGAACCCCACCGACGCGATGCTGATCCAGCGCATGGGAGGACACCTCCATCGCACACGCCGTGTCACCCGCATCGACCATGCGCCGAAAGTCCCGGTGCAGATCGATCGCCTCTGCCGTCGTGCGCTGCGCGGTTTCGACAACACCGCCAATGCGACGTTCGACGGTGCCCAGCAGCCCCGTCGAGTGGCCTGCGGCGGTCAGGATCGCGTGCTGCAGGTAGGCGGTCGTCGTCTTCCCATTCGTGCCGGTCACCGCAAGGACGAGCAACTGCTCACTGGGGTGGCCGAAGAACGCATCGGCGATGGGGCCCATGGCGGCGCGGCACGAGTCGACAACGATCTGCGGGACCGCGACGTCGAGCTCGCGTTCGACCACCAGGGCGCAGGCACCCGCCGCAATCGCCGCTTCAGCGTGATCGTGTCCGTCCGTCGTCGCGCCGGGGACGCAGAAGAACAGTGTCCCGTCCTGCACACGACGCGAGTCGTATGCGAGGTCGCCAACGTCGACGCCATCGATGGGAAGCGTCGTCGCCCGCGCGTGAACGGGACCGAGGAGGTCCGAGAGCAGCACCTAACGGAGTCTAGTGCGCGCTATCGCGGCCATCTTGAGGGCTGCTCAGCCGGCGGAGGCCGAACTGGGCTGATCCATCTGGGCGCCGAGCGCCGTCAGCGCACGCGCCGTCAGCTTCGCGAAGGCCGGTCCTGCCACTTCGCCACCGTAGTACTGCCCACCGTGCGGCTCGTCGACCATGATCAGCGTCAGGACCTTGGGGTGATCGACCGGTGCAAAGCCGACGAACCACGAGAGATAGCGGGAGTCCGAGTACGTCCCGTCGTTGTTCAGCTTCTTGGTGGTGCCGGTCTTACCCGCCACGGAATAGCCGGGAATGGCAGCGGCAGAGCCGGTGCCCTGATCGGAGACCACACCTTCGAGCATGCGTGCGAGCGTCCGCGCGGCGCGCGCCGGCATGATCCGCTTGCGCGGCGCCTGCACCGGTCCTTGGCCGTCGATACGCGTCACGACGTGCGGCTGGATCTGGACACCGTCGTTGGCGATCGTGGCGTAGAGCTGGGCGATCTGAATCGGGGTCGCGGCAATGCCGTGTCCGATCGGAATGTTGAGCGGCGACGTGCCCGACCACTGGCCGTACTCGGGCACGGTGCCCGGCACCTCGCCCGGCAGGTCGATACCGGTCGGCATGCCAAATCCGAAGCGATCAATCCATTGCGACAGCACGCTGTCGCGGTGCCCCGGCGACGAGAGGTGCTCATAGGCCAGCTTGGCGACACCGATGTTCGACGAGATGCGGAGCGCCTCGGTCGCGGTCTTCACGCCCGGCTCGGAATGCGAATCGTGGAGGATGCCGTCGTAGAGCTGCCACTCGCTGCCGACCTCCACCCGCGTGTTCGGCGTGATGCGGCCCGTCGACAGGCCCGCCCCCATCGTCACGGCTTTGAACGTCGAACCCGGCTCATACTGGTCCGTGATGCCGCGTAGGCGCAACTGATCGGCCGTGGCCTCTCGGAACGTGCCGTCCTTGGGGAGCGGCGCAGTGGCCATGGCGAGGATCTCGCCCGTCGTCGGCTGGAGCACGATCGCCGTCACCGCCTTCGCGCGGTACTGCAGGCGCGTCGCAGCGGCGACCGCCTCGGCCTCGGTCTGCACCTGGCGATCAATGCCCGTGCTGATGGTGTGACCCGGCTGCATCTGCTGATTCCGCACCACGCTGATCGCGTTGCCGGCCGGATCCGACGTGCGGATCTCGAGGCCGTCCTTGCCCCGCAGCACCTTGTCGTACTGGAGCTCGAGGCCCGCGACGCCCTTGCCCTCCACATCGGTGACGCCGATGAGCGGAGCGGCAATCGCGCTCGGGTACACACGACGCTGCGCCGGGGCGAAATCGAGTCCCTTCAGCTTGAGCGCCTCCAACTGCTTGACCTGCGCCTTGGGCACCTCACGCGCCAAGTCGACGTGCGACACGCCCTCGGCGTTGAGGCGCTGCATGATCGTGTCGGGCGACTCCCCGCTGGCGGCGGCGACCGCGGCAATGAGGCGTGCCGGATCCGTGACGAGCGACGGCGTCGCACCGACCGTGCTGGCCTCTTCGGTCAACGCGAGGCGGTAGCCGTCTCGATCGAGGATCGCACCGCGCTGCGCGGGCGTGACGATCTCGTTGCGATGCTGGCCGCTGGCACGACTGTCGTAGAACCCGCCATCGACGACCTGCATCTGCACGGCACGGGCAAGACAGATGGCGAGGAAGATGCCAGCGGCGATCAACAGCCAGCGGATGCGACGCTCAGGCGGCGGCGTCTGCGGGGTCCGGGTGCGGCGCCGCGGCGTACGAGGGGGAGCGGTCCGCGTGGCCACGTCAGTTCGTCTGCAGATCCTTGGGGATGCGGATCTTCAACGTCTGCATCGCCTCGGACGGCACGAGCACCATCCCGTACGCAGCCGCCGCGCGCTCGACCCGCCCATCGGCGAGGCGCTGCTCGGTCTGCGCCTGGACGTTGGCGGCGTCGTTCTGCGTCTGTTCGACCTGCGCGCGCAATGCGCCTGCCTGCATGGTGGCGCGGAGCGAGGCGACGTGCAGGTACACGATCATCGAGAGGATCACACCCACCACCGCGATGATCGCGGCGATGCGGAACGGACGCGCACCGACCGACGCGCGACCTGCAGTGCTGCGATGGATCGTGGCCTTGCCGTTGAGCGTCGAGGCGCGCTTCGGCGCCTTGCGTGCGCGGCCGCCATCAACGGGACGCGACGTCGGTGCCGTGGTCGTGCGGCGACGCGGCGCACTCGGCGCCTGACGCGGGAGCGCAACAGCCATCAGGCGGCGTCCTTCGGCAGCGGGGCATCGGTGCGCTCGGCGACGCGGAGACGCGACGAGGCAGCCCGGGGATTGCGATCGAGTTCGGCGGCACCGGGGCGCACCACGCGCGAGGTGAGGACGCGCAGCGTGGCCTGGCGACCGCAACCGCACATCGGCAGATCGGGCGGGCAGATGCACGGCGAGGCGGCGGCGCGGAAGAAGTCCTTGACGATGCGGTCCTCGAGCGAGTGGAACGAGATGACGGCGATGCGGCCGCCGGGCTTGAGGATCTGCATCGCGGCCTCGAGCCCCTCCTCCACCATCGTCAGCTCGTCGTTGACGGCGATGCGGAGTGCCTGGAAGACGCGCTTGGCGGGGTGTCCCGAGCCGAACTGGGCGGGCGTCGGGATGGCGTGGCGGATCGTGTCGACGAGGTCAGCGCTGCGCTCGTACGGCTGCGAGGTGCGGCGACGGCAGATGGCGCGAGCGATCTGCCGGCTGTAGCGCTCCTCGCCGTAGCGGCTGAACAGGTCGCTGAGGTCGCGCTCGGACAGCTCGGCGAGCAGATCGGCGGCGGTCTGTCCGCCACGCGGATCCATGCGCATATCGAGCGGCGCATCGACGGCGTACGAGAAGCCGCGCTCGGGCTGATCGATCTGCATCGAGGAGACGCCGAGGTCGAGCAGGATGGCGTCGGCCTGCACGCCCTCGACGGCCAGCGAACGGAAACCGTCGACGAAGTCGCGCTTGAGCAGGCGCACGGCCATGTCGGGGTGCGAGGCGCGGAACGACCGGGCGCGGTTCTCGACGGACGGGTCGCGGTCGATGGCGACGTACGCACCGCGGCCGTTCATGACCTCGGACAGCATCGAGGCGTGGCCGCCAGCACCGAACGTGCCGTCGACGACGGTCATGCCGGGCGCCACGTCGAGCAGCGCCACGACCTCGTGGGCGAGAACCGGATCGTGGATCGCGGCGTTAGCGGGCATCACGGACCAGGCGCTCTGCGACATTCTCGGCGCTCCCTTCCAGCTCGGCGAGGCCGCGTTCCCAGGCCACGCGATCCCAGATCTCCAGACGGTCGCGGACGCCGACGACGACGATCTCGCGGTTCAACTCGGCGTGCTGCATGAGCGGCGCCGGCACAGCCACGCGACCCTGCCGGTCGAGCTCGGCCTCCACCGCGCCGCCGAACAGGTAGCGCTCCATCTGGCGCCCCTCACGGGTAAACGGATCGAGGCGGCTGATCTGCTGCTCCACGAAGGCGTCCCAGCCGTCACGCGCGTAGATCGCGACGCAGCCGTCGAGGCCACGAGTCACGAACACGCCGTCGGCGAACGGTTCGCGCAGCCGCGAGGGAACCGTCACTCGGTTCTTCTCGTCGAGCTTCTGTGCGTATTCGCCAAGCAGCATGGGGGTCGTTTCCGTGGTGGTCGGGGGTCCCACTGCGGTCCCCCCTCTGTACCAAGTTGCCCCACTTTACCCCACTTGACTCCACCTTGCAACTCCAACCCTCCACACGAACATACGTTCGTATTCGCATGGCTATGCGGAAAACGGGCAATTCGCACGGTGACCGGGACCGCACTTTGTGACAGCGCGAAGCCGCGCCATCCCACTTCGCCCCACCGCGCGAAGGCTGACGCGCGCCCCGACGCATCGTCGGGGCGCGCGGATATCAGCCTGTCAGCGAACCGTGAGGCTCGTCGTGCCGCCGCCGGCGATGGTCAGCACATAGCTGCCCTTCGCAAGCCGCTTCAGCACGGTGAAGACCGCTGCACTGGTGCCGGCCTTCTTCACGGTGGCCGACCCGGTCGTGACCTTGGTGAGCTTGGCGCCGTTCTTGAGCGACACGGTCACGGTGACCTTGCCTGCCTTCTGCACCGTCACGTTCGCCGTGATCGTCTTCTTCGCCGCGGACCACTTCGCCGCCGCGATACGTGTGGTCACGGTCGCCTTGCCCGTCGTCGAGGACGAGCCGCTGCTGGGCGCCGCTGCCCCACCTCCACTCGCGCCGCCGCCGGACCCGCCGCCGCCACCACCAGCACCGCCCCCGCCGGAAGTCAGACCCGAGCGGAGCGACGACTTGTAGGCGCCACCACCCGACCCGACGACCGTCGATGACGACGAGACCGCGGCGAGCGCGTACACGTTCTGCACCACGTTGTGGAAGCCGCCGCCTCTGGGTGCAATCAGCGACTGGCGCACGAGCCCGGGCGGAATCGCGAGCGCGGGAATGCCCTCGCTCTGGAAGTTGACCCCGCCGGGGAACTGCGTGGCGTTGTTGGCCAGAATCCACGTCGCACCGCCGTCGAGCGATCCGTAGATGAACCCGTCGGCACCGCTCGAGATCACGATCTCCTTGGGCGACGATGGATTCATCGCCACGGAACGGACGGAGAGCGCCGGCCCGGCCGCCACCGTGACGTCGGTGAGAGACGTGCCGTCCGTCGACCGCTGCAGCGACGCGCCTGTGCCGTTCTCCTGGCGGAAGCCGGCGAAGAGGACGCCGGAGGCGCAGTTGACGTCGAGGCCACCGACCCCGGTAGTGGCGCTGCCCGTCAGCGCCACGGGCGTCGCGCCGTTTGCGGCGGTCGAGGCGTTCGCCAGCCGGTACACCTTGCCGCCGAGGTTGGTGGCGTTGCCGCCGTCACCCGTCTTCGGGTCGTACGTGCCGATAAACAGCACGTCCTGGAACCCGGCTGCCGAACCGGCGGCCGGGCAGTACCTGAGGCGGCTGACGGCCTCCGGCAGGGCGAATGCAGGTGCACCCGCCCCGAACTCCACATTGCCGCCGGCGATCGCGAGCGCCTCCCGATAGATCTTGCCAGTCACCGACGGGCTCGCGCCGATCTTGCCGCCGATGAAGGCAGCATCTGCGCTCGGAATCGGAGCTATCGCGTCGATGCGGCCATTGCTGCCGCCACCACTCGGGTCAAGGCGGAATGTGGAAGCACCATTTACCGCGATCGACGAGGTCACCGTAGCGGTCGCCGGAGTCCAGTTGCGTACGCCCGACAGCGTGCCGTCGCCGTGGCCGCAGAGGATCCACGTCTGCGAGGCGGTGCCGCTCCACCACGCCACGCTGCGGCCACCGCGACCGACCACCGGCTTGACGTGCGCCGTGGTGGCGAGACCGTCATCGGAGGCCAGGCAGAGGCCGCCGCCGGACGTGGAGAACATCACGGCGACGTCCGTGGCGCCGTTCGGACCGAACGCGACCTCCTTGACGACCGGTACGGTCAGGCCGTTGACGGCGATGCCGTCGGAGGTGGCGCCAGTGCCGGGCTCGGCGTCGTCCGAGAACGGCGGGCCGATCGGCCAAATTGGCACGTTCGAGCCGTCCCTACGCGAGGACTTCTGAATGCCGCGATCGCCCTGCGGGGCGATCAGAACTTGACCAACGAGGGCATCGTCATACCCCGGGTCGATCGCGAAGCCTGCGACCGAACCGACCTTGGGCGTGAGCGTCAGGAAGTTGGCCGTGACTTGCAGCGAACACCTGGCGAGCCCGATCATGCTCCCTGTGGCGCCCCCCGGGTCCGATTGGCGCGAGACGGAGGCCTCGCTGACCCCGCCCACCATCGAGGAGCCGCAGTCCGTAGTGACTTCCGATCGCGTCTGCCCGACCGTGAATGTCGCCCCGTCTGCAGTGTCGGCAAGCACGGTGATCGGGTCGTTCCCGGATTTGAGGTCGGCGACCAGCAGCACGTCGGGCGGCCCAGTGGCCGTCGTGCCGCCGAAGCCGAGCACCGGCGTCGCGCCCGGAGTTGCGACGGCAACGCTGGTGCCGGCGAGCGTCGCGTTGGCGCTCGGGCGTGTCGCACCCGCCTGCAACGGGTAGATCGTCACGGTCGTGCTGTTGCTCGCGAACGCGGACGCGGTCGCCACGTACGGCTGCGTGGCACCGTTCGCGACCGCGATGCCGTCGGTGGAGGCGCCCACGTAGTCCGTCGTCATGTCGATCAACGTCGGCGTCGCCGCGTTGAGATCGGCCGTGTACGTGTTGGCGCCGTCGCGGACCAGCACGACGTCGTTGGTGCCCACGTGCCCCCAGTACAGGTAGCGGCTCTGACTCGGCCCGCTCAACGCCGTCCCACCCACGGACGACCACGTCGTACCGTAGTTGCGCGAGTAGTAGACCCGACCGCTGACGATGGCGGCGATCTCGCCCGCCACGCCGCTCGTGGCGGCGTTTGCGGCGTCAATCGACCCGTTGGCGGGCAGGCCGAGGGTCGCCGAGTCGGTCTGCGTCGTCACGGACGACCAGTTGCCGCCGCAATCGACCGTGACGAACAGCTGAGGAATGACGGACGTCACGGCGTAGAACTCGCACGGCGCGCCGCCCGCAAGGATGCGGCTGATCTGGCCGCCGAAGATGCCGAGCTGCGAGAACGTCGTCCCCGACACCGGCAGCAGGATCGTGCCGGTAGTGCCGGCCCCGCTGGACAGCGTGATGGTCTGCGAGACCGGCGTCGTGCCGAACTCCTGCGCGACCACCTGAACGGGGTCGGTGTTCGCTGTCGGATTACCCCCACCGGTAGGCACGGTGACGGTGAACGCACCGCCGGCGGCCGTGACGCCGCTGCCAACCGCCCGATCGTCACTCGTGCCGAACGTGTTGTCGGCGCCGTTATCCATGACCACGACAGGCTTGCCGACCACTGGTCCATTCGTGTCGGTCAACGTGCCGGTAACGGTGCCTGCGTGAGCAGAAGACACCGTGAGAACAACCAGTGCAACGACGAGCGCCGAACGCCAAAGTGCTCCAGCCACGATGACCTCCTATCGGGAAACGGAGCGATTTTTGCACCCGCTTCCGGCGGAGGCAAGCGCGGTTACCGGGTCGTCACCAGAGCGTGTGCTCCGTCACACACCGTACGGCCCGCGATGGCAGACGGCGGCTGCGCCCCAACGGGCAGCCACCTCCACCGCGTCGTGCATGCCGAGCCCGCGGCCAAGCGCGTACGTGAGGCCGGCGGCGAACGTGTCGCCCGCACCGTAGGTATCGCCCTGCTCGCCCGGCAGCTGCTGCCGTGCCCACAGACCCGAATCGTCCGTCGACATCCAGCGACCGCCGCGCTCGCCGTCGGTCAGCACGATCGTCTTCGTGTGCGTCCCGAGGATGCGGAAGTCGATCTGCTCACCGCGGTCTGACAGCGAGCCGATCACGACGTCAGCTTTGACGCCGCTCTCGATCAGCGCATCCAGCTGGCGGGCGGAGCAGACCAGGATCGGCGAGCGCCGCGCCTCGACGATGGCGGACGGCTCGCCGCACGTGGCGTACACCGCAGCGCACGACTCGAGGTCCTCCCACCGCAGCGGATCGTCGGCGCGCGGATACGCGTTGGGCTGCGACACGATGATCGTGCGGTCGCCGCTGTCATCGAGAATCGTCATGGCGCGCGCCTGGCGACCGCCGCGCGGCCCGACCCGGAGATCCACCTTCTCGTCCGCCATGCGCATTCGCGTCGCCGCGCCCTCCGTGTCCTTCGCGAGCGCCGTGTAGAAGATCACGTCGGCACCCGCCCGGGCCAGAGCGATGGCAACGACGGCGCCACCGCCCGCCGGCTCCTCGAACGGATCGCGCAAGTGCACGATCTCCCCCGCCTGCGGGACGGCCTCGGCGTAGCCGAACAGCACCCACTCGACATGGCCGACGACCCCGATCCGCGGGTTGGCCGGGCTCATGTGGTCCTAGTAGCCGAGACCGTTGTCGCGCACGGTGGCGAAGAGCGCGTCGACGTGGTCGTCCCACGCGATGCCCGGCTCCCAGTTCGGCGCGGCGACGCCGCCCTCGCGGAGCAGATCCACAAGCTGCGCGATCAGCTGCTTCTCGAAGATGACACTGGCGGCCTCGATGGCCTCGTCGCGCGTCGCGGCAGACGCTTCGATCGGCTCGCGAAAGCCGGCGCCGGCAGGACGTACGAGAGCGAGCCAACCCGACGGCCGCTCCGGCTGCAGCAGCACGACGAAGCCGTACTTGCGCGCCCGGGTCTTGAGGTCGTTGGCGGGGTTCTTGATGTTCACGCGAGAACCCTAACGCACGTGGGCGCGATGATTATCGAGCGCGCGATCGAGGTACAACGCAGCCGACACGAGCGAGAGGTGCGTGAAGGCCTGCGGAAAGTTGCCGAGCGCCTCGCCGGACGGTCCGATCTCCTCGGAGTACAGCCCGAGGTGATTCGCGTAGGTGTGCATCTTCTCGAAGGCCAGACGCGCCTCCTCGAGGTTGCCGGCACGTGCCAGTGCCTCGACCCACCAGAAGGAGCAGATCGAGAACGTGCCCTCCTCCCCGCTCAGACCATCATCGGCGGCGAGCGCCGGGTTGTAGCGGTAGACGAGCGAGTCGGTGACGAGCTCGTCGCGGATCGCGTCGAGCGTGGAGACCATCATCGGATCGTTCGGCGCGACGAAGTGCCCCATGACCATCATCAACGTCGAGGCGTCGAGGACGTCACCGTCGAGCACCTGCACGAAGGCCTGACGATCCTTGGAGTAGCCACGCGTCATGATCTGCTCGAAGATCGCGTCCCGCGTCTCGCGCCAGGCGATGCGCGGGCACGGGAAGCCGCGCGTCTGGGCGATGCGCATTGCGCGGTCAAAGGCGATCCAGCTCATCAGGCGCGAGTACGTGAAGTCCTGCTGGCCGCCGCGCACCTCCCAGATGCCCTCGTCCTTGGAGTCCCAGTGGACCATCAGCCAGTCGAGCAGCTCGACGACGACCTTCCACAGCTCGTAGTCGATCGGCTCGCCGCGCTTGTCGTAGAGGTAGATGCTGTTGATCAGCTCGCCGTAGATGTCGAGCTGCAACTGGCCCGCGGCACCGTTGCCGACGCGCACCGGGCTCGACTGGCGGTAGCCCTCAAGGTCGTCGAGCTGGAATTCATCGAGATCGTGCCGCCCATCGATGCCGTACATGATCTGCAGCGGTCCGGCATTCGACGAATGCTGCTCAAGCGCACGCGCCTTCAGGAACGCCATGAAGTCGCGCGCCTCCTCGGTGAAGCCGAGCTTAAGGAAAGCGTAGAGCGTGAAGGACGCGTCGCGGATCCAGGTGTAGCGGTAGTCCCAGTTGCGTTCGCCGCCGATCCCCTCGGGCAGCGACATCGTCGGCGCCGCGACGATCGCACCGGTCGGGCGGTAGCAGAGCAACTTGAGCACGAGCGCGGACCGCCGCACGGTCTCGCGCCAGCGGCCGCGGTACGTGCACTGGTTGAGCCAGCGCCGCCAGTAATCGACGGTGTCGGTGAAGAGGTGCTGGCAGACCTCCTCAGGAAATGGTCGGGCCGAATGGCCCTGGTCGGGAATGCGCTCGAGCACAAACGTGCGGCGATCGCCCGGTGTGAGTGTGAAGGTCGCCTCGACGCCCCCGTCGGCCTCAGTGAGGTCGATCGGCGAGTCGAGCGCGAGCTTCAGCTCGTCGGTTTCGAAGACGGCGCCATGCGCGTCGATGTGCAGCTCGTGCTCTGTGCGGCCGTAGTTGAAGCGCGGCGCGCAGTTGATGCGGAATTCCATCTCGCCGCGCACGCACTGGACGACGCGCACGATGCGGTGCCGATCTTCTTCTGCCGAGCCGATCGGCATGAAGTCGATCACTTCACCGACGCCCTGGTCGGACAGGAAGCGCGTGATCAGGACGTTGGTGTCAGGCAGGTACAACTGCTTGGTGCGCACCTCGTCGTCGATCGGGCAGATCTGGAACGACCCGCCCTTCTCGCTGTCGAGGATTGCACCGAACACGCTGGGCGAGTCGAAGCGCGGACAGCAATACCAATCGATCTCGCCGTGCTGGGTGACCAGAGCGACCGAGTGCAGGTCGCCAATGATCCCGTGGTCTTCGATCGGCGCGTAGCCGCTCATCGCTTCTCCCGTCCGCTTACGGAAGGGAGTGTACGCGGGGCGCTAGCCGGAGTGCGCGGCGAGGTTGAGCGTCGAGGCCAGGCGGTCCTTCGGCATCATGCCGACCGCGCGCTCGACGAGCTCGCCATCCTTGAACAGCGCGATCATCGGAATCGACATCACGCCGAACTGACCCGCGAGGCCGGGCTCCGCGTCGACGTCGACCTTGCCGACCTTGATCTTGCCGGCGTAGTCGCCTGCCAGCTCATCGATGATCGGGCCGAGCGCCTTGCACGGACCGCACCATTCGGCCCAGAAGTCGATCAGCACGGGGACGTCGGACTCGATGACCTCGCCCTGCCAGTTAGTGCTGTTGATCTCGACTGCGTTGCTCATGAGTGGCTCCTTGGAAACCGGTGCGAATGCGTGCTCGGAGTATGCCGGGCGCGTCGCCCGTCTACCTCTGTAGACGAACGACGCGCCGCTGGCATTCCCGTTACTTCGTGTAGAGCTTGTCCAGGACGAACTGGCCGGTCGTTCCGTCAACGGACAGGATCGCGACGGGAACGTTCGTGCGATACCCCGTCGTGGGAGCGATCGTGATCTTGCCCGTCGCACCAGAAAGATTCGACGTGTGGAAGGCCATGTTCGAGACGGCACGAAGGTTGAGCGATCCGGCGCGCCGGATCGCGTTGACCATCGTGTACACCGAGTCGTAGGTGAAGATCCCCCACGGACCGGGATTCGTGTGGAACTTCTTGGCGTAGTTCGTCACGTACGCCGTCGACTTGCTGTTGCCGAACTGGCTCGGAGTCGGCACGCCGCTGAACGTGCAGGCCGATGCGGCCGGAATTCCAGCCTGCTCGACGAAGGCAGGGTCTTGATTGGCCAGGCCCATGAAGCACTTGGTTGGGTGGGTGGCCTGAGCGGCGAGCAGCTCCTTGGCGATGATGGCGCCCTGCTTGTAGTAGGTGCTCACGTAGACCACGTCAGGGTTGTTCGTCTCGGCCTGCGCCACCTGAGCGGTGAAGTCATTGCTCTTGGGATCAATGGCGAGCATGGTCACGAGCACACCGGCCTTCTTCAGAGACGTGTACATGCGCTGCGCCATCCCCTGCGTGTACGTGCTGGGGTCATACAAGATCGCAACCTTGCCAGCCTTCTGAGCGGTCATCCACTGAAACTCAACCGGCGAGATCTGTGAATTCTTCGGCTGCACCGTGACGCCCATCTTCTTGGTGTCATCGGTCGATGTCAGCTGAACGGGGAACACCCCACCAGCGATGTAGATCGGCAGGTTGGCAACGCCAACGGACGAGTTGTACGGCCCAATGAGCCCAAACGGATGCTTCTTGACGAGATTCTCGGCGACGGTCACGCCAATGGATGGCGTCGCTTTGTCGTTTCCGGTGATCAACTTGATCTGCATTCCGAGGACACCGCCGGCCTTGTTGATCTCAGCCACAGCAAGCTTCGTGCCGCGAAGCATGTCTTGGCCGTTGTCTGCTTGCCCACCCGTGAGCGGACCCTCGAAGGCGAGCAGGAGGCTGCTCTTCGTCGCAGCGGACGCGATCGGCGCGGCGATGACACAGGCCATGAGCGCGAGGAAAAAGACGAGCAGACGACGATGCACAGGAGCCTCCAAGGCGTTGAAGTCGAAAGCGTACTACGGCATTCAACCAAACCGAGAGGCGACTACCGACGTTGACTACCGTCTGTCGTCCCAGACGCCGGGACGACCAAACCCTCCGATGTCTGCGTTGAGACGCCAGTGACTGTAGGCCCGTCGTGCCACCGCATCGCCAGAGTTGCCTTCGATCGTCACCAGGGTGTCTCCTTGCACCGCCTCGACGATACCGACGTGCCCATGCACGAACCACACAACATCACCCGGCTGCGGATCGGCCTCGAGACGATCGCGGAACGCCGCACGAGCGACGAACCAGGAACGCACATCACCGGTCCACGCCAGTCGCCACCCGGCCGACATGCCCCCGGTAAAGGGCATGCCCGCGGCACGCAACACCCAGGAGACGAAGTCGGCGCACCACGCCTCAGCATTCCCCTCCGTGAAGACTTCGATGTCAGGCCCGCTGTTGGAGCCCGGCGGGCTCTCAGCTATCCCGGCAGCTACCAGCCGCGCCGCGATCGCAACGATTGACCCGCCGTCAATAACAGGCAGGCTGCTTGTTGCCAACATCGGCGGCTGTGGCGCGCTTGTTCGAGTGGAACCTGCAGAGGCAATGTCGTCGAGCGCTGCTGCGACTCCTGCGAAACGGGCTGGCAGCTCCCGCATTCCAGCAGCCACCCCCACCGTCAAAAACCCTGAGATCACCAGCACGGCGATCCACTCAACGGTTGCCTGCGCCTGACGCTGGCTCACGCCAGAACACCGCCCGCAACATCGCGCAAGACCAGCAGCTGACCACCGATCACGATCAGCAGCGACGCCGGCGCGAGCAGCCCGCCGACCACCAGCAACATCTTCGGCGCCGCAGCCGCCCCTCGTTCACGGGCTGTCGACCGTGCTCGCGCACGTGCATCCGCGGCCAGCAGCCTGAGTGATCCCGCGATGGGAACCCCCAGTTCCTCACTCTGCACCAGCAACGATCCGAGCGGCCGCAGCGCAGGGTCTACGGCGCAGAGGCGTGCGCCCGTGCCGTACTCACCTCGTTGCTCGACAGCGTCAAGCAACACCGAGCGCATGGGCTCATCCATGAATTCGGCGACGCGCGCAAGCGCTGTGTCGGTCGCCACACCGCCATCGACCGTCGCCGCCAGTAACTCGATCACGTCGGGTAGTCGAGCGGCCAGCACATCAGCATGCCTTCGCCGTCTCGCGTGTCGACGCTGGCGGCGTACCATCAACACGCTCGCTGCCCCAAATCCCCCAGCAACCGCGGCCTGGATGAGTCCTCCGCCGACAATCTCCACGAGAGCGACCATTGCAAGCGCGACGATCACGGTACGAGTGAGCTGTGCGGGATGGACGAACCTCACAGCCCTGCGCTCCTCGCGATGCGTCGCAGGACTACGACTGCCAGGCCAGTCAAGGTTGCTGACACGCCGATGATCATCAACCCAGGTGCCGAGGCAAGCAGTGCGTGTGCCGATGCCGGCGCGATGGCCACGAGCATGACCAATGACGCGAGCGGCGCGAGCGGAACGATTCGCGCCGCTATGCGCGCCTGCGCAGTGGCCGCTTGAGCCTCGAGGCGCAGTCGCTCACGATCGGCAAGCCCTTCGGCAAGCCCGCTCAGCGACGCCACGAGATCGCCACCCAACTCTTGGTGCAGTTCGATCGCACCGACGAGTAAGCGCCCGCCCTCTAACGTCTCAAGGGATGACAGAGCGACACGCGTCGGGTGCCCCGCGCGCAGCTCTTCCGCGCACCGACGCATGGTGTCGCCGCCGATCCCATCAACCGCATCGGCTCCGCGGTAGAGGGCCTCGGCGAGCGGCAGACCGGCTGCAGTGCCGCGGGCGAGTGCGCGTGCGACGTCCGGCAGGAAGTCACTCGCAGTCTTGGGACGTCGGATGGTCAGCATCCCGCCCGCTCCTGCATACGCCAAGCAGTCCCTTCTCGCTCAACCCCAACGATTGCGGCCACCCGGCGCATCCCTCGCGCATCTCGTTCCAAGTGAATGACGGCATGGACCGCCGACGCGACCTGCTCACGCACGGCGCTGTGCGGCACATCGACGCCGCCCATCAGCGCCATCGTCTCGAGGCGACGAAGCGCATCCTCCGGACCGTTTGCATGGACCGTTGCCAGCGAGCCGTCGTGCCCCGTGTTCATCGCCAGCAGGAGATCGAGCGCTTCGCCACCACGCACCTCCCCGACCACCAACCGATCCGGCCGCATCCGCAGCGCATTGCGCACAAGTTGACGGAGGTCGATGGCGCCTCGCCCTTCAACGTTCGGTGGACGCGACTCGAGACGCGCCACGTGTCGTGCTTGTACCGCGAGCTCTGCAGCGTCCTCAACCGAGACGATCCGTTCGTCGGCGGCAATCAGCCCGGTCAACGCGCTGAGCAAGGTGGTCTTGCCCGTGCCTGTCCCACCGCTGATCACGAGGTTGCGGCGACGGGCAATCAGACCCTCAAGAACAGGCACATCAGCAGCCGCGATCGCACCATTCGCGACGAGATCCGCAAAGGCGAGCGGCACGCTGCCAAAACGACGGATGGTGATCAATGGTCCGTCCACCGCGAGTGGCGGCAAGACCACGTTCACCCGCGACCCGTCGGGAAGCCGTGCATCGACGAGCGGCGATGCATCGTCGATGCGGCGACCGCACGCCGCCACGAGGCGCACGGCCGTCTGCCGTAGCTCCACCGAATCACGAAATCGCACGTCGACAGGACGCAACCGCCCGTCGACCTCGATCCAGACGTCGGTCGGCCCGTTCACCACGACCTCCCCGACCGAGGGATCCAGCAAGAGTCCTGCCAAGGGACCAGCAATCGCGGCGACACTCGTCACGTGCGGTTCCTGGGCCCGAGGGCTGCCAGACGCCCTTCCACCATCAGCATCAGACGATCATCGCGCTCGACGTCGATCACAACGACGTCACGACGGATGCGCCCGATTGCACGATCAACGATGGTCGGCGCGGTCGCGCAGTCGAGGATGCGACGCTCGTCGGCCCCTGCCCGTACCAGCCGTCGTCGCGCCGCTTCGGCTGCCTCGGGCCTCGTGGCATGCCAGACCAGAACGATCACATCGGCATCAAGCACCGGCTCGAAGGCTGGCCCGGTTGGTCGCCCAGCGTCGATCACGACGACAGAAGCAGCACTCATCGCCACGCGTGCGAGATCGCGCGCAGCTCCATCCCGGATCAGCCAGGCCAACTCAGGGCGCGGGCACAGTTCGTAGAGCGAGCCGAACGCCGTCCGCCGCGCACCGTGCACGAGCACTCCGGCGTCGACCTCTTGGACCGCAGCCAATCCAACATCCCCGGGCTGTTGGGCCAGACCGAGAATGTGGCGGGCGTCGCCGCCCGCCAAGTCGGCATCGATCAGGCAGGTGTCGTGCGCTGCATCGCGCGCAATGGCGATTGCGGCACATGTCGTACCGGCTCCGCCATGTGCACCAACCACGCAGATCAGGCGCCCTGGGCCAGACCGCACATCCGGCGATCTCTGCGGCGAAGAGTCAGAGACTCGCTGGTCGATGCTCATTGGGGTACGCCGCGTCGTGGTACACGAAGCGAGACCGATGCACCCCCGCCGAGCCGGTCACCGATACGCAACGAGCCGCCAAGGCGTTCCACGATCATCCGTGTGCTCGCGAGCCCTAGGCCTGCACGGCCGCCACGCACGCCCCGACGGAAGGGCGACACGCGGAATGCCGGGTCGAAGCCGTTGCCACCATCCTCGATCGCCAGCTCGATGGTGTCGTCATCCACTGCTGCGACGAACCGCACGGCGCATCCTGGTGGCGAATGTCGCGCCGCGTTCTCCGCCACGTTCGCGACCGCGCGCGCCAGCCCTCGATCGGCAGACAGACGCCGCGTAGCGAGATCCGCATCGACGATGACGGCGCATCCGTGCGCGTCGCGCACCCGCGCGGCAACGTCTTCGAGCACGTCGGAAATGGACTCCCCCACTTCGTCGTCACTGTGTGCAGCCGAGTCGCAGCAGACCGACAAGATGTCTTCCGCCGTCGCAAGCAGACGTGCACACTCACGATCGATGGCCGCCCGTGCAGCCACTCGAGCAGCCGGCACGTCGTCGCCCGCCAACCGGTCTGCCGCCAGAGCGATGCCCGTCAATGGACTCCGCAGGTCATGCGCAACCATGCCGATGGTTTCGACCTGAAGGCGAGCCATGCGTTCCGCATCGCGCCGTCGAATGCTCCCAGCCCACAGCGCCCACCCGGTTACTGCGATGACCGCACTCGCACCAAGCAGAAGCACCCGCGCACGGAGCTCCGCTGCCAGCCTCGCGGAGACGCGCTCCGGCACCCATACCGCGCGCCCATCGCCAACGAGCGCAGTTCCGCCACCCTGACGAGGACGTGTCGTCGCCGGCAAGAGCTCCGCACCGTCCCGAGGGACGCCACCCGCACGGACGATCGCCGCCGTCAGTGCAGCCTCTCGAGCAGCGCTGACGCGAGCCGCACGAGACGCCGCGTCGGTCGTCGGCTCGACAACCAGCACCTGCACGGCAACGGCGAGTGTGGCGAGCGAGGCAACGACGGCCACCCCACCGCGCACCCAAGGACGCATCACCGGAGGACCGTCCGCAGCGAGTAGCCAACGCTCCAGTTGTTGATGACCCACGGACCATCAGCGACGGCCATCAGGCGACGACGCAAGCGAGACGCATGCGAATCCAGCGTGCGCGTGCCGGCGTTTCGATACCCCCAGATCCGCTCCATCAGGTCTTCCTTCATGTAGACCTTGTGGGGATCTCGCGCCAGCACGGCCAGCAACTCGTACTCCTTCGAGGGCAGGTGCAACAGCGCGCCATTGACCGTGGCAGACCGCGCCGGCAGGTCGATGGTCAACGGGCCGACGTGGAGCACCGAACCCACGCGGCCGCGCAGGCGCGATTCGAGTGCCGCCGTGCGCAGCAGGAGCTCCGGATAGCTGAACGGCTTGACCACATAGTCGTCCACTCCGCGCTCAAAAGCGCGCACGCGATCCTGCTCGCTACTGCGGCCACTCACCATGATCACGCCGACGTCTGGCGAACCGGCCTCGCCGCCGCGGATCATACGGACGATGTCGAGCCCCGATCCATCCGGCAACGAGACATCGACCAGTGCGATCTCGGGAACGCCACGTTTGAGTGCGGCTACGGCCTCCGTCGCCGTGGTAACCGGCGTCACGGCATGGCCGTCCTGACGCAGATTGTCGACGAGGTACTCGGCAATGGTCTCATCGTCTTCAACGATCAGCAGGTGTGCGCACATGGCGATCTCCTCTCAGGGTGGTGGTGATCTCCGCCGGCCAATCCGGCGGGAGGCGGCACGCTAGGCACTTCTGCAACGCAGCCGCAATGCGATTTGTCCGAGAAGTGAGCGTGACCACCGGCCGCGAAATCGGTTCGTGGAGATTGCGCCATTGCCTGTCCCCCGTCGCCGCCACCGCGAGCGCGTAGGTTCACCTTTTGCCCGTGAAAGAACCCTCGACGCACGGCGCTGCCGGCTGCCAGCTCTACTTGGTGGCGTCCACGAGGACGCCAACACAGCCGCCAGGGGCGGACGTCCTCTGCGATTCCAACGACGCGTAACGACCGATCGAGAAACACGATGTCGATCGCAAACGTCATACCGACCGTGTGGATACAGCCCAGCGGGTCCGACAACAGAAGTCCGCACTCTTCATCAATGGCGTCGCGACCGAGCAATCCGCGGGCACCGCGGAGGCTGCAGGGAGGCACAACCTCTACCCGGGAAACCAGCGTGGCATGGGACAGCGCATCGGAGAGTTCGAACATGCCGCGATCGTGCTACGTCGCGAACGTTCGGGATGCGCGCCGGACTCACGAAATGCGACGCGATTCGCGCGGACTGCGAAGTGCATCCGAGCGAATGCCTTCCACCCATCCCCCTCCGCTACGCTCCGCGCATGCTCTGTGAGGACTTTCACTCCGGCGACGATGTGACGCTCGCGTTTCTCGGACGGACGTATTCGTTCGCCCAGAAGGACTTCGAGCAGCGTGTCGTCCGTGCTGCAGTCGACCTCGAACTGGCCGCCAAGCCCGTCAGTCGCGGCGAGCGAGCTGATCTCGTCCAGGCCGCGATTCTTGGCCGCACCGACGAGCCGCGCAGCGACGTCGGCGAGCGCATCACCGAGCTGCAGGCGCGCGGTGGCGAGGATCCGGTCTACTGGTTGCGCAAGCTCGTGTTCCGCTCCGCGTGGCTCGACCACCGGATCAAGCACGGCCAGGTCGACGTCGCCTTCGACGACAGCGTCGGCGCCTTCCGCATCGAGCCCGGCCGTTACCCGCTGCCCGGCTCCGGACACCCCTCCTTCGCCGTCACCGAGGCATCCGCATGAGCGAGCACGACGACAGCACCGACTTCTCCGACGTGACCGCCGAGATCGAAGAGGTGAAGGAGATCGCCGCCGACCTACGCAGCGTCCTTCCCACCCGCATCGAGGCCGCCGTCCAGCGCGCGCTCGACGCGCATGAGGGCACCGGACCCGACGCCCGCGTCGCCGAGCTCCACGCGCTCGCCGTCGATACGGCCCAGCGCACCCGCGCCCTTGCGGCCGATGTTCGCGCCGATCGCGTCTCGCGCATCGAGGATCTCGAGGTCGTCGTCGACCTGCTCGCCGAGGGGCTCGGCGCCGTCCGCGGCGACGTGGCGAAGCTCGAAGCGCGCTCCGTGCGCATCGAGAAGGAACTCGAGCGCGTGACGTGGGCACTCGACCGCGTCGGCACCCAGCTTGAGCGTTTTGCCGACGACGTCACGCCACCGGCTGCTCCCTAGTCCGACCTAGCGCTTGAAGCCGAGCCAGCCATCCGGGCCGGGCTCACCAACGGGCTGGTCGCGCCGCTTCGCCAGCGTGTACGTGACCTTGTCGGCGAAGTACAGAAGGGGCACCATCGCAACCGTCAGCACCAGGGCTTGCACGGCATCCTCGTTGATCGTGCGTCCGGCACCCGACAACAGGAAGCGTGAAATCACGAACCACATCAGGCCGAAGATCGGCGCGCGCACCAGACAGCGGCGCAGTGTCGGGAACGCGACAGGCTTGCGGCCGCGCGCTGCGCTCGAGCGCGCCTTGGACGCGCCCTTGCCCTTGGCCTTCGCCGGTGCAGCGTCGGGATCTGCCGCCTTCAGCTCGCGTTGCGGGGACTCGGGTCGCTCCACGCCGTGGCGGCGGTACCGCTCCTCGCGCTCGCGCTGCTTCTTCTTCGCCATGCCCGCAGCATAGTCATGGCCTCCCGTCCGCTTCCGATCGGGCGGTCGGTACACTCCGCGCATGAGCACGATCGAGCAGCACCGCATCAGCTGGGGCGAGCTGCGCGAGCGCGCGCAGAGCCTGCGCACCAAGTCGGTTAAGGCAGGCGAGGCCGGTCTGAGCCTGCGCGTCGCCGATCTGCTGGAGACCCTGCCGCTGCCCTACGAACCCGAGCCGCTGCCCGACGACGCCACGCCCGAGGAGATCCAGGAGGCCGAGCGCGAGCCGCTCGACTTCGCCGAAGACGTCCTCAAGCGCCACGGCGTCCGCACCCGTCCTGCGCCCGGCGACGTCGGCGAGAACGGTGTGGTCGTGTTGCGCCCCTCGAACCGCTACGCCGTGCAAGGCGCGGTTGCGATCGGCATCCTCGCGCTGCTCGCCGGCGGCGCACTGAGCAAGATCGCGTTCATCGGCTTTCTGCCGTTCGTGATCGTCGGCATCTGGCTCGCGTGGCGGCAGATGCACATGCTCGACCGTTGGGTGCCTCGCGCCATCCCGCGTGGCCGCATCCTCGGCGCCCTGCTGATGATCATCCTGCTGGCGATCTCCGCAATCGTCGTCGTGCAGCCAGCGCGCTCGTGGGCGCGGCATCGCGGCGACGTGAAGAATGCCGTCGCACTGTCGGTGCAGGCCGAAGCGCAGCTCGCCGCCGGTGACATCGCCGGTGCCCGCGCCTCCGTTGACGGTGCGCTCCAAGCCGCTCCTGACCTCGGTCAGGTGATCGCCACCTCGCAGAAGGTCATGGTCGCGCAGATCACGGCCAACCAGAATGCCCAGTTCGCCGCCCAAGCCGCCTACAACCGTGCCGAGGCCGACTTCAAAGCCGGCAAGCGCGACCAGGCAATCGCCGAGATGACCGCCCTCGGCGGCTTCGCCGATGCGCCTGCCCGCGTCGCCGCCTTCCGCAACCAGGCCGCGATGAACGAGATTCACAAGGCCGAGAAGGCCCTCGCGGCGGGCAACGCAGCCCAGGCATTCGACGCGTACAGCACCGCCTTGACGATCGATCCCAGCGTCAAAGACCCGGGACTCATCAAGCGCATTTCCAAGGCCCTGTAGAGCGACTCGTAGCCGGCTCGCGCCGAGCGGGGTAGGCTTCCGCCCCGCGTGGACCTCGACGTCATCTTCCTCGGCACCGCTGGCTCGGTGCCCTCCGCCACTCGACAGACTGCAGCGACGCTCGTGCGTCGTGGTGGTGAGCGCATCCTGATCGACTGCGGCGAAGGCACGCAGCGACGCCTCATGCAGAGCGTCGCCGGGCTCTCCGACATCGACATCATCCTAATCACGCACGGCCATGCCGATCACATCCTCGGCCTGCCCGGCCTGCTGCGGACGTTTGCGCTCCGCGAACGCTCCGCACCCCTCGCGCTGTACGGCCCCGAGGGCATCAAGAAGACGCTTCGCGATCTCGATTCCGTGATCGGCAAGCTCCCCTACCCCTTCGCCGTCGTCGAGGTGGAGCCCGGCGGCGAGATCGCCAGCACCGACTACCGCATCGAGGCAATTGGCACGCGTCACCGCGTCAAGAGCGTCGGCTGGGCGCTGATCGAGGACGATCGCCCCGGTCGCTTCGACGTCGATCGCGCCCGCGAGCTCGGCGTGCCGAACGGGCCGCTCTACGGACAGCTCCAACGCGGCGAGACCATCACCCTCGACGATGGCACCGTGATCGACGCGGCCGGCCTCGTCGGCGAGACGCGCCTCGGTCGCACTCTCGTGTTCAGTGGCGACACGCGACCATGCGACGCCATCGTCGCGCGCGCCGTTGACTGCGATCTCCTCGTCCACGAGGCGACCTTCCTCGACGAGGATCTCGAGCGCGCCCGCGAGACGCAGCACTCCACCGCCCGCGAAGCCGCCGAGATCGCCGTCGAGGCGCGAGCCCGCATGCTCGCCCTGACGCACGTGTCGATGCGATCGTCGCCGAAGCAGATCAAGACGGAAGCCGAAGCGATCCACGACAACGTCGTCGTCCCGCGCGATCTCGACCTCATCGAGATTCCGTTCCGCGAGCGCGGTGAGGCCACGCTCGTGAAGAACGGCGGCCGCCCCACCGATCAGTGACGCCTGCGAGGACGGGGCGCTCTGGTTGAATGAGGGTGTGCGGCGCCTCACCTGGACACCCGATCTGATGGAAGCCGAGATGATCGCCGGCCTCTTACAGGGCGAAGGCATCACCGTCATGATCAAACGCCCGATCGGCATGGACGTCCCCGGCTTCCTCGCGATGGGACCACGTGAACTGCATGTCGATGACGCGCAGTACGATGCAGCGGCGGAGATCGTCGAAGCGCACTTCGGGCTGCGATAGGTCTCCGGGAAGCCGCGCGGCCCGCGCGACGTTCACCTGATGAGGCCCCCCGAGCCTCCACCATGACTCAAGACCCACTCGAACTCACCTCCGGCGTCGAAGTACGCAAGGCCTTCTGGCCCACGCTGCGACGCGGCATCGGCCTGATGCGCGATCACCGGCTGGTCTTGGTGATCTCCATCGTGCTGGCGATCGCTGGACAGGTGTTCACGATCGCGATCCCGTGGGCTACTGGACGCGTCGTTGACGAGGCGATGAAACCGAAGGACACGGATCAGTTGAAGTATCTGATCGGGTTGATCCTCGCCCTCGCGATCGGGCGCTTCATCGTCATGTACCTGCGGCGGATCATCGCCGGGACGATGGCCGTCAACATCGAGCGCGACCTGCGCAATCTGGTGTATCACCACCTGCTGTCGCTGTCGTTTCCGTTCTTCGACCGCAACCAGACCGGCCAGATCATGAACCGCGCCACGGTCGATCTCACGACCCTGCGCCTCTACCTCGGCTACGGCATCCTCTTCTTCACGCAGCACTCCGTCAGCATCATCGCCGTGATGGCGGTGCTGTTCTGGATGAACCCGCTCGTCGCCCTGATGGTGCTCGTGATCGTGCCGCCGCTTGCCGTTCTCGCGATTCTCTATTCGCGCCGCTCGCTGCCGATCGTCACCGAAGCGCAGCAGGCACTCGCGGAGGTCACCACGCAGGCCGAGGAGAGCGTCGTCGGCATTCGTGTGATCAAGGCCTTCGGGCAGGAGACGCAGGAGGTCGACCGCTTCCGCGATCGCGCCAACGACGTGTTCGACTGGAACGTCGAGGCGACACGACTGCGCTCGCAGTACGTGCCGATCATGGATTTCCTCCCGACGATCTCGCTCGCGCTCTTGATTGCCGTCGGTGGCTACGCCGTGATCACCGACCGCATGAGCCTCGGCGATTTCGTGACGTACAGCCTCCTCGTCGCACTCATCGTGATGCCACTGCGCATGCTCGGCAGTTGGATCGGCGACACACAGCGTTTCGTCGCGTCGAGCCAGCGCATCTTCCAAATCCTCGACATTCAGCCGAGCATCGAGGACACCGCCGACGCACTGCCGCTGCCCGCCGGCGGGGGGTCGATCCGCTTTGAGAACATGACGTTCGGCTACCGCCCCGAGCAACCCATCGTGCGCGACATCAACCTGGACATCGCGCCCGGCACAACCGTCGCGATCATCGGCCGGACCGGCTCCGGCAAGACGACGCTGACGCAACTGGTCCCCCGCTTCTACGACGTCACCACCGGGCGCGTACTCGTCGAGGGCGTGGACGTACGCGCGCTGCGTCTCGATGAGTTGCGGGGCGAGATCGGCACGGTTGCCGAAGACACGTACCTCTTCAGCGCCTCGATCCACGACAACATCGCGTTCGGCCGACCTGAGGCGTCGGAAGCCGAGGTTCGCCTCGCTGCCGAGCGCGCGCAGGCCGCAGCCTTCATCGAAGAGCTGCCCGACGGATACGACACCCTGGTCGGCGAGCGCGGACTGACGCTCTCGGGCGGCCAGCGTCAGCGCATCGCGATCGCACGCGCCCTGCTGCTTGATCCGCGCATCCTGATCCTCGACGACGCCACCGCGTCGGTTGATGCCTCCACCGAGAGTCGCATCCGCGATGCCCTCGAGGAGGTCATGCAGGGCCGCACCACGCTGATCATCGCCCATCGTCTGTCGACGATTGCGCTGGCCGACCGCATCATCGTGCTCGACGAAGGACGTGTCATCGCGGACGGCACGCACGACGAGCTCATCGACACCAACGACGTCTACCGCGAGATCCACGATCACGGCCTCGTCGATCGCCGCTTCGTCAACGCCGACGGCGACCACGTGATCATCCCGGTCGGCTATGAGGAGGGATCGTCGTGAGCCGCGGCTGGGGTCCTGCAGGCGGCGAGATCGTCTCCGGCAAGGGCAAGCGCAAGCAGGGCCTGCTGCGCATCCGACGACTCGGCACCTACGTGGGCCCGTACCGTCTGCGATTGCTCGCCGCAATCGTCGCCATGTTCGGCGTGCTCGGCTGCTCACTCGCGCTACCGCTGCTGATGAAGTCCGCGATCGACTCCGCCATCATCCCCCGCGATACGCAGCTCCTGATGATCATCGCCGGTGTCGTGATCGGCGTTGGCATCGTCGGCATCGCGCTGTCGCGCGTGGAGACGTACCTGACCGGTTGGATCGGCGAGCGCGTCCTCAACGACCTCCGTGTCGACCTCTTCCAGCACATGCAGAGCCTGTCGATGGGGTACTTCGAGAAGCAACGCACCGGCGTGCTGATCTCGCGCCTGACCAACGACGTCGAGGCGCTGCAGCAGCTTGTCACCGACGGGCTCACCTCCACCGTGCGCAACGTGCTGACGCTCGTCATTGCCGGCGGCATTCTGCTCTTCCTCGACTTCCGCCTCGCGCTCGCCACGATCGTCGTCTTCCCGCTGATGGCGATCCTGACGTTCATCTTCCGCGGCCAGTCGGCCAGGGCGTACGGCCAGATGCGCTCGCGACTCGCACTCGTCACCGCCTCGCTGCAGGAGGACCTCAATGGCATCCGCGTGATCCAGGCGTATCGCCGTGAGGCCAAGAGCCGCGCGCAGATCGCCGAGCTGAACGAGTCGTACCGCAACGCCAACCGCACCACGGTGACGTCGAGCGGCTGGTACTTCCCCACCGTCGAGTTCCTGGCCGCGGTCGCCACCTGCATCGTGTTCGGGTACGGCGGCTATCTCTACGTCGACGGCACGATCGAGATCGGCGTGCTCGTCGCTTTCATCGGGTATCTCGCCTCCTTCTTCGACCCGGTCCAGCAGCTGAGCCAGGTCTACAACACGTTCCTGGCTGGCACGGCCGCGCTCGACAAGATCTTCGATGTGATGGATGACGAGCCCACGCTCGTCGATGCACCCGACGCGCACGCGCTGCCGGCACTGACGGGCGCCGTTCGCTTCGAGCACGTGCGCTTCGGCTACAACCCAGAGCGTCCCGTTGTCGACGGCCTGGATCTCGACGTCAAGGCAGGGCAGACCGTGGCCCTCGTCGGCCACACCGGCGCGGGCAAGTCGACCATCATCAAGCTCCTCTCACGCTTCTACGACCCACAGTCGGGACGCATCACGATCGACGGACACGATCTGCGCGAGGTGACGATCGCGTCGCTGCGCGAGCAGATCGCGATGGTGCCGCAGGAGGGCTTCCTGTTCAACGGCACGATCCACGAGAACATCGCGTTCGGATGTCCGGCGGCGTCGCGCGCCGAGGTTGAGGCAGCGGCGCGCGAGGTCGGTGCCGACCGCTTCATCGAGCAGCTCCCCAACGGCTACGACGAGAAGGTCGCCGAGCGCGGCGGCCGACTCTCGATCGGCCAGCGACAGCTGATCGCATTCGCACGAGCACTGCTCGTCGATCCACGCCTGCTGATCCTCGATGAGGCCACCTCGAGCGTCGACATTCAAACCGAGGCGCACATTGAGGAGGCTTTGGCGCGCCTCCTCGCCGACCGTACGGCCTTCGTCGTCGCGCATCGCCTCTCCACCATCCGCAATGCCGACCTGATCGTGGTGCTCGAGCATGGCAAGGTCGTTGAAGTCGGCTCGCACGACGAGCTGCTCGAGCGCGGCGGACGCTACCGCGGCCTCTACGGCGATTGGGCCGAGGCCGCAGCCCGGTGAGCCGGCCGCACCTGCCGACGACTGTCACGCGTATCGGCCTGATCGCACTCGTGATCGCTATCGCCCTGATTGGCCACTGGGTGATCCCCTCAGGCCTCGGCATCGTCACGAAGTCCGTGGCGATCGCGCTACTGATCCTGATTGTGCTGTGGCTGATCCGGCGCTGGTCGCGGCGCCGCGACACACGACGCTAGACCAGGATCACCTCGAGGCTGTCGAACGCAAGGAAATCGACATCCTGCGTAACGATCGGCAATTCGTGTTCGAGTGCCGTGGCGGCGATCAACGTGTCCTGCATGGAGGGTCGAAGTCCGCGACGGCGCTGAGCTCCCATTATGGACCCGAAGCGACGCGGAACGGCTCGCGTCACGTCCAAGACCTCCAACGTTTCCTCAACAGTAATCAGCGTGTGACTCCGCACAGCGCGAACGTCAGGATCGGGGGCCATGTCGACTCCGAGAGCCAACTCGCAAAGCGTGACAGAGGACACGCAACCGCGGAGCTGCCGATCAGGTACGAGACCGCGCTGCTCTCGCGCCACGAACACCGACGTGTCGAGAACAGCTCTCAGCGCGGGACGTCCCGACCAGCAAGTACCGCATCCACATCGCGCAGGAGATTCTCATCTGCCAAAGGAATGCGGTCGAGAATCTCGGATAGCGGCAGTGTCTCGCCAGGCTTGAGCATCGGCTTGCGTGGCTGCGAACCACGGGGTTCGCGCTGTTCATTCGGGGTCTCATCGCTCATGCCATCAACGTAGCACCCGCTTGTGTCACTTGCCACGCGCGAGTGCGCGCAGCTTTCACAGCCTTTGAGGCCGGCGGCGATCGGACATGACCAGCACGAGCACGCCGGTCAGCAGAATCAGCACGGACACGACCAGATTGACGCGGAAGGGCCCGATCTCGAGGGCCGGCTCGATGCGCAGCGTCTCCATCAGCACGCGGACGAGGCCGTACAGCACCAGATAGGCACCGACGATGCAGCCGGCCCGGAAACGCTCATGCAGCGGCTTCCAGAGGAACCCCAACGCGAGGAAGATGCCGATGTCGAGCAGCGATTCGTAGAGGAACACCGGCTGGAACTGGTCGTACGTGGCGTAGCCGTACGGACGAAAGGCCTCATCGACGTGGAGCCCCCACGGGAGGCTCGTCGGCCACCCGAACAACTCCTGGTTGAAGTAGTTGCCCCACCGTCCAAGGGCCTGGGCCAGCGGCAGTCCGACGACGGCGCAGTCGAGAAACGTGGCGATCGGCCAGCCGCGCAGGTTGGCGTAGACAACCAGTGCGAGGAGCCCACCGGCAACCGCACCAAAGATGCTGAGCCCACCGTGGGCGACATCGAAGATGCCGGTCGGGTCGGCTTGGTAGACACCGTGCGCCGTGATCACGTGGTACAGGCGCGCGCCGATGAACGCCACGGGCGCGGCGAGAAGACAGGCCCAGGCCGCCTCGATTGCGTCGCCGCCACCCCGCTGCCAGAGCCGGGCGGTGACCAGGACCCACACGAAGAAGCCGAGCAGGACGCACACGCCGTACAGCTGGATATGCAACGACCCGAGGTCGAGGGCTTCACCGGGAGACGCAGGCACGGACACAGACTACGAGGATGGGGGCCCGTTCCCGCGCGGATTGCTAGGATGGCGCTCGCCGTTGGGGGATCGTCTAATGGCAGGACGACCGGTTCTGGTCCGGTTAATCGGGGTTCGAGTCCCTGTCCCCCAGCCTCGGTAGGACGCACGCAGAGGCCGGCTCGCCCAGCGAGCCGGCCTCTGTCCTTTCTCACCGATGCCATCGTCATCCTGCGGAGGTCTGTACGAATGTGGTTGCTCTTCGCAGTCGCCTCGGCCGCCACCGCCGGACTCGTGGCCGTGCTGGCCAAGGTCGGTCTGCAGGGGGTGCCCACCAGCCTTGCCACCGCAATTCGCACCGCCGTGGTGCTCGTTCTGGCGTGGCTGATCGTCTTCGCGACAGGCACGCAGGCCGAGCTCGGTTCTCTCGACCAGCGCACGCTGAACTTTCTGATCGTGTCGGGGCTCGCGACGGGCGCCTCGTGGCTCTTCTACTTCAAGGCCCTGCAGGTCGGCCGAGTGACGCCCGTCGTCGCGATCGACCGCTCGAGCCTGATCTTCACCGCCCTCATCTCGATCGTCCTGTTCGGTGAGACGCAGCACGTGTGGCTCAAACTGGCGGGACTCGCGGTAATCGCGGTTGGCACCTACGTGATCGTCTGGCAGCAGCGCGATGACGAGGCCACGGGTGCGTCTCGCCTGTGGCTCGTGTGGGCCGTGCTGGCCATGGGATTCGCGGTGGCGACCACGCTGCTGGCCAAGGAGGGCCTGCATGCCGTTGACTCGAGTCTGGCGACGGCGATCCGCACGATCATCGTGCTGGTCATGGCGGGAGTGCTCGTCGGCGTGACCGGCGAGCGGCGGGCATTCGCTGTCCTCTCGCGCCAAAACTGGCTCTACCTCGTGCTCAGCGGTCTTGCCACGGGTGCGTCATGGCTCTGCTTCTTTCGCGCTCTGCAGGAGGGCCCCGTCAGCATCGTCCTGCCCGTCGACAAGCTGAGCCTGATCTTCGCTGCCGTCTTCGCACTTCTGCTGCTGCGTGAGCGGATCAGCCGCCGCGACGCACTTGGCATGGCCGTGATCCTGATCGGCACAATCGCGCTTGTGCTCAGTTAGGAGGCATCGCCCCGACGAGGCAGGCGACCGTATTTAATATTTGACTTAAGTGCTAATTTTGAGTTCAGATGTTTGATTTGAGTGCGACCTCGTGCAATAGTTGATGCATGCGCCCGTCTCGCCACCACGTCATCCTCATCTCGGTTATCGCCGTCGCCGCCGCCACCATGGCCACCGTTGCCGCCTTCCTGCCCGCCACCTCCGGAGCTCGGCCAACCCTCACCGACATCGTGACGGCGCCACAGTCGACGACCGTCCCGAGCCGTCCCACAGGGGCAGTCGCACAGGCCGTGCAGGCCGCGCAGACCGCGGCCTCAATCGCTCGCCCGATCACGAGCGGTGGAGTCACGCAACCCATTACGTGCGCCTGGCCGGTCGAGAGTACGCCCGTGAAGGCAAATGTCGCGTATCCGGACTCGAACGCCACCTACTGGACGACGCCTTTCATCGCCCAAGAGGGCATGACCATCACGCTCAAAGGCACGTTTCCAACCGCTCGTTTCTTCTCGTTCGTCGTCTACAACAGCGCCGGCCAGGACTTCACGACCAACGGCATTCCCTCGTCGCTCACCGACTACCAGATGGTGCCGGATCCGGGCACGCAGAACCCGTGGGTCACCGCGGGCGCAGCGGCTGGCACGTATAGCGTCACGCTGATGAACGGTGTGACGTCGGGCATGGCGAACGCGATTCCACTGATGCCGTCGACGCCCTCCACGCCGCTCCTCAAGGGCATACCCGCCGTCACGGGCTTCGTGACCATGCGCGTCTACCTGCCGGCCAACAACGATGCCAATGCGATCCCGCTGCCGACGATGACCATCTCCACCGACAACGGCGCCAAGGTCACGACGCTCAAGCAGTGCGCCAGCGCGCAGACGACGCCGTCCATGAAGACCCAGGTAACCAAGGCAGCGATCTCCAAGATGCTCACCCAGGCTCTGGCGGGTAAGGTCGGCACGCCGTCAACCACGTCGGGCGCGTGCAGTGCCTCGCTGGTGTTCTGCAAGGCGGGCGGCTCCACCACACCGTTCCCGAACAGCGATTCGGGCTATGTCGCCGCGCGCTACCAGCCCGCCGATGGGTACGTCACCGTCGTCAAAGCGAAGATGCCGAAGAGCGCCACGGCTTACGGCAACGGACCGGGCGTCTGGCCCGCGTCAGGCATCAACCTGCGGTACTGGTCGTTCTGCAACTACGTCTATGCCGTGCCGTACCCGGTCGTCACCGTGGGCCCCATCATGGGCTGCACGGCCGACCAGGACATGCCGCTCGTCAATGGCACCGCCACCGTCGTGATCTCGTCTCTCAAGGACCGGCCGGTGTCGACGCTCGGCAGCAAGGCCAAAGTCGGCTGGCTGCCGACCTCGCCAACCAACACGACCGCTGAAGAGGTGATCGCGATCCGCAACATGCTGGCCGCCCCCACCTTCACCCAGTCCGTCATGAACGCTCAGAACTCGAACCAGGCGTCTGCCCAGAGCACCATGGGGCCGTACTACCCCAGCGGCGTCCAGTGCACGACCGCAACGTTTACGAAGGGTGGCGTCGCGGGGTGCTTCAAGAACCCCGCGTCGCCCAGCTGAGACTCAGCTGTCGCGACGACGCGACACGCCGTAGAGCGCGATCAGCTCGCCCTCCGCACTCAGGTGCGGCAGTGCCCACAGCGCTCCGCGCCAACTACGGGCGCCAGAGCGGGCGCGGGTAGAGCGGTGTGAGCGGGTCGGGCCGCGGGACGCGGTCACGCAGGAGCCAGCCCAGCCCGAGCCCGATCAGGATCGCGAGCACGTGCCCGACCGCGGTGAAGTTCGGCACCACGATCAGTACGACCATGAACAGGCCGATCAGCATCGACGGGTACAGCCACCGCAGTCGACCATGCAGGAGATACGTGAAGACGCCCGCCACCGCGCCGAAGACGTACGAAACACCGACGTCCACCCCGCGCAGCGCATCGTCCCCAACCCAACCACCTTTGACCATCACCCAGATCAGAACCGCCACCAAGAGCGTCGCGCCCACGTGTCCGATCACCGCGATCAGGATCCAACGGAACGAACCAAGCCAACGCTCGACGGGCGCGAGCAGCGTGGCGTACACGATCGCGAGGGGAAACTCGATCGGCGTCGCGACCCAGAAGGCGCTCTGCACGAACCCGACGCCGGGATGCTGGAACAGCACCTGAAGCGTCGACGAGCGCGTCACAAGCAACTGGTTGGAGAGCGCGTCTCCCGAAGACAGGAGCACCGACGTCGTGACGCCAATCACCAACACGTAAAGGAACGACGCCGGCGCTGTCACGACGTACGCCGTAAACGAACGCCAAGCGCCTTTCACCCAGTAGGCGGGCCAGACTTCGCGATGCACGATCAGGGCGAGAACGAGCACTGCCGCGATGATCAGAAAGGACACGCTTCCATCCTAGCGATCGGCTGCGAGCGGCAGTGGGGCGATACTCTGGCTATGGGCGTGATTCCCGGAGCTCTCTTCCCCAACGCGGATCGGGTACGTGCCGTCCGCGACGGCATCATCGCGCTCGCACCGCCAACGGGCACGGCGCTGACGGACACAGAGGCAATTGCCATCGCCGACCTCTTCGAAGGCGACGTCGGCCTGCTGCTGTTCATGCGCGAGCATCCGGGCCATTGGATCTGCCTGTCCGGCAACGAAATGGGCGACGGCCCTGTCTCGGTCGACAAAGACGTCTGGCACTCACGCCTGGTCGAAGCGGCCGAGGAGCACCACGCCTTCTGGACGCGGCTGTCGGAGACCACGCCGCCGACCAACTGGTAGCGGCGACGCAGGGCACGACCGGTTCTGGCTACACTGCCGCTGCTCGCGAGAGCACCTGGCGCATTCGTCTAGGGGCCTAGGACGCCGCCCTCTCACGGCGGTAGCACGGGTTCGAATCCCGTATGCGCTACTGATGGAGCCCGTCGCAGCTGCGGCGGGCTCCACGTTTTTCCGCACGGCCTCAAGGCAGTCGCATCCTCCAGACGTGCCACCATCCATCCGTGGACGAACCTGAGACAGGCGGTATCCGGCGGGGTCGCCTCGAGGGGATCTCCGACGGCATCATGGCCGTCGCAATCACGCTGCTGGCCCTCGGCATTGACGCGCCCGCCCCCCAGGCCGGCGAGTCCCTCCTGCAGGCGTTCGACGCACAGACGCTGGGCGCCATCGGCCTCTTCGCACTGAGCTTCTTTCTGATCGCACGCTTCTGGCTCGTCCACCACCGGCTCTTCGCCGGACTGCCGTCGACGCTGCAGATGAATTTCGTCGTACTCAACTTCGCCTTTCTCGCCGTGATCTGCCTCGTGCCGTTCGCGACCACGACGTATTCGCGCAATCCGAACGACATGACCGCGCTGGTCATCTACACCGCCGTCATCGCCGGAGCCACGGTTCTGCTGTCGCTGATGTG
>JBAXNN010000016.1:0-50571 GCA_037133755.1 Thermoleophilia bacterium | reverse complement strand
CCCGCCTGCGCGTGGGATTGTAGAGGGGCTGCGGTTTGCCCGACGAGTGCTGCGCTGGTGCAGCAGTGCTTCGTGGATCAGGGGTGTCAAGCCGAGCTGCGCTCGTCTTGAGCAGCATCGTCGGTAGTCACCGGCGAGCAGCGTGAATGTCTCCGAGCTGGATTGGTGGCGCCGGCTCTCAAGACCGCCTCGTTAGGCCGCTCCGACACCCCGCCTGCGCGTGGGATTGTAGAGGGGCTGCAGTTTGCCCGACGAGTGCTGCGCGTGGTTCAGGGATTGCGCGTGTTCAGGTGTGTCGAGCCCGACTGCGTCGTGCTCGAGCAGCATCGTCGGTGGTCCCCGCCGAGTGGGGTGGTTGGAACCCGGGTGGTTGGGGCGCCGGCTCTCAAGACCGCCTCGTTAGGCCGCTCCGACACCCCGCCTGCGCGTGGGATTGTAGAGGGGCTGCGGTTTGCCCGACGAGTGCTGCGCGGGATCAGGGTTCTTGCGTGGATCAGGGGCGTCAAGCCGAGCAGAGCTCGCCTTGAGCAGCATCGTCGGTGGTCACCGGCGAGCAGTGACGATCCCTCCGAGATGGTGGGTGGCGCCGGCTCTCAAGACCGCCTCGTGAGAAACCAGTGCTGCGCGCCACTCGGGCCAACGTGCCATCAACCTCGTCAAGCCCGGCTGTGCCGGCCTTGAGCAGCATGGTTCCTGTCACCGTCGAGAAGCGGTGACGGAACGCCGGCGCCACTGCGACGGCTCTAGGCCGCTCCGGCACCCCGCCTGCGCGTGGAAAATGTAGAGGGGCTGCGGTTTGCCCGACGAGTGCTGCGCGGGATGGGTCAGAGCGCCTCGTTGCGGAGTTGACGCTCGCGCAGGTCGTCAAGCTCCCAGGTGAATCCGAGATCGACGATCGAGCCCGCTGGGGCGTCCGAGTACGCGGCCTCCAAGACGGCGAGTAGGACAGCGCGCTGCGTGTCCTTGTCGTCGATGTTCCCGAGGGTCAGTCCGAACGGATGCGCCACGAAGCACGACAGCGACGGCTGTGCAAGCTCGGTGATCTCGGGGATCTGCGTGATCGACACCGTCGGCACACCGTGGTCGTCGAGCACTCGTTGCAGCAGTCCGACCGACTGCTGGCAGACCGGTCAAGCCGGGACGAGGAGGGCGAGATCGACGGCATCGCCGATCAGGGCACGGGCAACTTCCGGGCCCGTCTCGCGCAGCAATGGGCCGGTGTGGGGGATGTATCCCATGAAACCGTAGGCCGTGGGTGCGACGTCGCCGATGAGGCCGTCGTTGGCGAGTTCTCGCAGGAGGTTCAACGGGAAGACGACGTCGGGGTCGAGTCGAGCCCGCCTGGTGTCGTACCCACCGTGGTGCAGTGCAACCTCCGCCGCGTCCGCGGGAATTGCGCGATACGTATGGTCGCCGTCTGCTCCGCCAGCGTGGCGAGAGTCGTCGGGCAGGTGCACGCCGGCAGTACTGATCAGCGCAACGCGGGCCTCGGACAGCGGTCGTTTCGGCAGCGTCCGCAGCGACGGGGTGTCGAAGCAGGTCCAGTCGAAGTCGGCAAAGAAATTTGCACGCACGTGGTCGTACTCGAGCTGTGCGAAGCCGCGATAGTCGGACATGGAGGGCCCTTTCGTCTCGGTCATCGTAGTCGCCGGCGCCGGTGGCGCCGGCTTGCCCGACGAGTGTTGCGCACATCCGTGCCTATCCCGCGAGTGTCCATGCGAGCTGTGTGCGTTTTGACCATGTAAAGTAGTCAGCATGGACGTCACGGGAACGACTATCACCGTCAGCATCAGCGAGTTCAAGGCCAATTGCCTCCGGCTGTCGGCGGACGTTGCTCGAACAGGGCGCAAGCTCGTCGTCACGCGCTACGGCAAGCCGCTCGTCGAGGTAGGTCCGGCCGCGGCGCCGCAATCTCTGGCAGGAAGCGTGACGTTTTTGTGCTCGGACGATGAGCTGATGGCACCGATCGGTGTTGAGTGGGATGCTGCCCGCTAGCTCGAGCGGGTGCGTGGTCGACACGCACACCTGGCTCTTCGCGATGGGGGGAGCAGACGAGCGAATCGGGCGCAAGGCACGACGCGTTCTTGCTGATGCCACGGCTGTAGAGGTGCCTGCGATCTGCCAGTGGGAAGTGGCGATGCTGGTCGGACAGGGGCGCATCACGCTTAATCAGTCAACACGAGACTGGCTGGTCGTGGCCGGTTCGGTCGAGCCGTTCACCGTGCATCCGCTCACGGCCGACGTGGCCGCCGCTTGTGTGGAACTAGGGGAAGAGGGGTTCCACGCGGACCCCGCCGACCGATTGATTTACGCCACGGCGCGAGTGCTTGATCTCCCACTCCTGACAGGCGATGAACGCATCCGGCAATTCGAGCGTTCCCGTTCGAAGACGCGTACGCGTCATGTCATCTGGGACTGAACGACATAGAGCCAGGTTGTGGCTACCACGACAGTTGCTGTGGGGGTGGTACGGCTGCCACGACATTTGCCACGTTGACCCCCACGGGTAGTACGACACTTGCTGTGCGGACCGAATATCGCCTTCTGCTTCGCGACATACTGCTCGGGCGGGAGCACGATTCGTTGTCTCTTCGTCTATCCGAAAGGTCTGTTTCCAGATTATGTACCGGTCGATCATCGCGAAGAAAGTCCGAGAAACGTTCCTTGATGTGCAAAACCACAACTACGACAAGGTGCTCGCTGGAGTCGCTGATTCGCAGCTGACGCATCACTTCGCGGGCACCAATGCGCTCGGCGGAACGCGTCATGACAAGCAGGCGTTGGGGCAGTGGTTCAAGCGCGTGGGCGTCGTGCTCCCCGACCTAAAGTTCGACGTCACGAACGTGCTGGTCACGGGGATGCCATGGAACACCACGGTCGTCGCTCGCTGGGTTGCGACGACGACGCTGCTGAACGGCGAGCCCTACGTAAATCGTGGGTGTCACGTCATTGGCATCAAGTGGGGCAAGGCCCACACCTTTGATGTGTATGAAGACACGCAGGTCGTCACGGCTGGACTCAGGCAGCAGGCGGAGTCGGGGATCACCGAAGCCATCGCACCGATGATCGAGAGCTAAGCGTCTGGCGTTGCGGGTCGCTGATGGTCGCGGTACGGCGCTTTGAAATCGTCAGAGCACATTGACGGCACGCGCCGTCACGAGCACAACGAGCAAGAGCGACGAGCCGGCCTGCACCATCATCAGGGACTTCGCCCAGTGCGACAGCGGCATCACGTCGGTGGCTGAGAACGCCGTGCCGTTCGAGAACGAGAAGTAGATGTAGTCGAGCAGGCGCGGGTGCCAGTCGGGCTCCGCCAGCGTCGGGTTCTCCATCTGGGGAAATTGGAAGTCGGGATACTGCCTGAGGGTCTCGTCATCGCGGGCGGCGGCACGCTTGCCCGGGCCGCCACGGTCGAGCTCCCAGTACCAGAGGCCGAAGACGATGACGTTCGTCAACCAGATGACACCGGCAGAGAGGATCAACTCGCGCCCCGTCATGATCTGGTCCTTCGACAACAGCGCCTCCAGCAGGCGCAACAGGTCGTAGGCATTCGAGAGGGTGATGGCGGCGATCACGAGCATGACAAGCGCGCGTTGCCAGCGTGCGACCTCGGCGTGGCGGTTCGGCACGAAGACGACCAGCAACGCAATCAGCAAGATGACCAGCACGACCATGATGAGAGCCGGTACCGGCTTGAAGTGGCCGGGGAGCAGCCAGTACAGCCCGAACGAGATCAGGACGAGAGCGGCTGCGGGGACCGTCGATTCGCGCGCCGCATTCGTCGGCGGTTTGGGAAACGGGCGAATCCGCATGGCGTCAAGGTATCGCTGCGCCCGGCTGGGCTCGGCCGGGAGTGCCGTTTCGCCATCGAATCAACCGCGGTGAACGCGCTGCTGTGGGAGTGCCGCATGTGATCGGCGCTCCTGCGTCAGATCCTCTGCGCCCACGCTTCTCTACTGTGTGGTCGTGAAGCGCGTTCTCCCGCTCCTGGTCGTCGTCGGCCTGCTCGCCTGCACGGCGTCGGCTTCGGCCTTGTCGTATCGTCCGGCGGGGATCACCGCTGCCGACACGCCGCTCGAGGCCGCGACCGCGTTTGTAGAGCAGCGCCCGGCACTCGTCGATGGCGCCGAGGCTGAAGAGCTCGTGCCGGCAGGGGAGACGCGCGGCGTTAGTGGCACGACGATCGTGCGTCTGGACCAGGAACTCCATGGCGTTCCCGTGCTGGGCGGAGAGGTCGTCGTGACCGTTGACGCGCAGCGTCGCGTCCTCGCGGCTAACGGCGAGGTGCTCGACGACGCGTCGCCCGCGATGGGGCCGTCGATCAGTGCGGTAGAGGCGCGAGACCGTGCTGTCCGTGCACTCGACAAGGGTGGACACGCGGGCTTCGTGGCGAGTGAGCCGTCGCTTGTCATCTACGACGCACGGATCCTCGGCGGCCCTGGACCGTTCAAGCCTGCGCTCGTCTGGGACCTCGAGGTGGCCGACGGAGCTGATGTGCGGCAGCGGGTGTTCGTTGACGCCACGACGGGGTACATCGTCCAGAGGATGGACCTGATCCGCACGGCGAAGGTGCGGCACGTGTGCGACGCCGCGAACTCGGACGGCCGGGTCCCCTGCGACTCGGCCTTCGCTCGGACGGAGAACGGTGCACCGAGCCTCTTAGCCGATGTCAACGACGCCTACGACTTTGCGGGTGTCACCTACGACTTCTACGCGGCGCTCGGACGCGACTCGATCGACGGCGCGGGCATGCCCATCGTGTCGACCGTCCGCTGGTGTCAGAGTGGGTGCCCGTACGCCAACGCGTTCTGGGATGGCCGTCAGATGGTCTACGGCCTGTCGTACGCGACAGCGGACGATGTCGTTGGGCACGAACTGACGCACGGCGTCACCGACTACACGTCGAAACTCATCTACTGGTACCAGCCGGGTGCCATCAACGAGGCGATGTCAGACATCATGGGCGAGTTCGTTGATCTTTCGAATCCTGGTACCTCGCCCAGAACGGATACCGCGGCGAACCGTTGGTTGCTAGGCGAGGACCTCCCGATAGGCGCGATTCGCGACATGGAGAACCCGCCGACCTACGGCGATCCGGACAAGGTAACAAGCCCTAACTTCTTCACGGGTGAGGCCGACAACGGCGGCGTGCACACCAACAGCGGCGTCGCAAACAAGACGGCGTTCCTGATTGCCGACGGCGCGACGTTCAACGGCCAGACGGTCGCGGGCATCGGCCTGACCAAGTCGGCATGGCTGTGGTACCAGACCGAGCTCACACTGCGGTTCGCTTCCGGGTTCGCCGACCTAGCCGACACGCTCGACGCCTCGTGCGCGACCCTTGCCACGGCGGGGACCGCGGGCATCACCACCATGGACTGTCAGCAGGTGGCGAAGGCGACTGCCGCCACCGAGCTCCGGACGGACCTGTCGACGCCACCCGCCGTGTGCGCGACAGGAACCCCGACCGACGTCTTCTCCGAGGGATTCGACGGAGGCTCGACGGCCAGGTGGACGATCGGTCACACGCTCGGCACATCCGACCTCTGGCGTGGCAGCAATCAGACCTCGCCCGACGGTCTTGACATGCACTGGCCAACAGCCGCCTCTGGCAACGTGCGTGGCTTCGATTCGGCGGTGCAAAGCGACTCGACGATGGCCATGACCACCGGCGTGACGGTACCCGCTGATGGCTACCTCTCGTTCAGCCACTGGTACGCATTCGAGAGCGACATAAGTCAGGGATACGACGGTGGTGTTGTCGAGTACTCCTCTGACGGTGGGCCGTGGACCGATGTCAACGGCCTACCGATGATCAACGGTTACTCGGGCACGATCAACGCGGCGGGTAACAGCGACAATCCTCTCCAAGGCCGCGCGGCGTTCGTCAACGGCAGCAACGGTGGGCACACGACGCGCATCGATCTCTCGAGCCTCGTGGGGCACAGCGTGCGCGTCCGCTTCCGCGTGGCGACGGATACCGGCGGTGCTGATGCGGGCTGGTACATCGACTCCGCGCGGATCTACGGGTGTGGTGTCATCTCTCCCATTGCTTTTGGATCGACGTCTCCCGCCAGCACGCCAGTTGCGCCTGCAGTCGTCAAGACCCCACCGGCCTCCGGCACGTGGACCGTCGACGGTGCGGCCGACAGCGTTCGGGTGTTCTTCACCCGCAATCAGGGCACCACGTACACCATCAAGGCGCAGCGCAAGAACATCGTCCGTGTGGGTGTCTGTCGTCCCATCGGCACGAGGATCAAGTGCAGCATCAACGCACCGACGGGCAGCTGGCGGGTGACGGTCACCCCGAAGGTCAACGGCAAGCTCGGCAAGCCGATCGTCCGCAACGTCAAGACCTAACGGCGAGAGTGCGGATTCGGCGCCGGGCGGGTGAGGGCGTAGATCCCACTGATGATGATCAGCGTGGCGCCGGCGAGTGTGAACGGCGTCGGCAGGTTGTCGAAGAACAGCCACCCCCAGAGGATTGCCCAGAGCATCGCCGAGTACTCGAGCGCGCCGATCGCGCCAGGGCCGGCGGTGCGATACGCGAAGACAATCAGGGTGCTGCCAATGCCAGCGATCAGACCGCACAGGCCGAGGAGCGCCGCGTCGTGGATCGTCGGCACGATCCACGGGCGGATCAGAAACGCGCCGGCGCCGGTGCCCGAGTAGCCCTGCACGAAGGGCGCGAGGATCGCGGCGAAGCCAATCGAGGCGATCAGGTAGACGAAGTTCTGGTGCCACGAGATCACGGGCGCGGGGATCCCACCGCCGATGCGCCGGGCGGTCAGCTGGCCAATCGCGTAGAAGATCGCTGCGGCGAGCGGCAGCACGACGGCCCACGACATCGAGTTCGACGGGTGTGCGATCACGATCACCCCGACGAGGCCGATCAGGACTGCGATCCAGCGGCGCCAGCCCTGTCGCTCGCCCACGATCAGCGGTGACAGCGCGACCATGAACAGCGGGCCGGTAAACCAGATCGAGACGGTCGTCGCCAGCGTGAGGTCCGCCAGCGAGAGGTAGTACGTCGTGTACGAGGCGATCATCAGGATGCCGCGTCCCATCAAGGCGTAGGGGCGCTTCTCGATCAGCAGCCGCAGCTTGCCGACGTTGAGGACGAGCAGTGTGAAGACGGGCAGGGCGAAGGCGCCGCGGAAGGCAATCGCCTCCGTCAGTGGGTACGTGCCGGAGAACGATTTGATGATCGGATCCTGGATCGAGAAAATCGAGATACCGAGCACGAGCGCGACCATCGCGCCGCGGAACGTCGAGAGAAACGGCGGTGCCTTGATCACGTCCCACCGCGCGCGATGGCTCCGCCGCGCGTGACGGCGAAGACGCCGCTGGCGATGATCAGCACCGCCCCAACGACCGTGGCAGCGTCCGGGATCTCGGCGAACAGAAGAACGCCCCAGAGGGAGTCCCAGATTAGTGCCATGTACTCAATTGGTGTGACGGCGCCGGGAGGCGCCTCGCGGTACGCCTTCGTCAGCAGGATCGTGCCGCCGACGGCGATTGGGCCACAGAGCCCGAGCAGCACCAGATCTTTGGCGTCGGGCACCTCCCACGCTCGCGTCAGAAAGGCCATGCTGCCGGTCGCGCCCGGCGCTGCGGCAAACGGGGCGGCGATGAAGGAGAAGACCATCGCACCGACGAGGTAAACCCAGTTTTGGTGGAATGACAGCACCGTCGCCGAGGTGTCTTCGCCGTAGCGTCGCGCCATCAGCTGGCCGAACGCATAGAGCGCGGCGGCGATGATCGGCAGGACGGCGGCCCAGCCGATGCCACCGGTCCCGGGCTGCGCGACGATCAGCGCGCCGGCGAACCCGACGAGCACCGCTAGCCAGCGGCTCAGACTCTGGCGCTCGCCGAGGTACGGTCGCGACAGCAGCACGACGAAGAGTGGGGCAGTGAAGTACAGCGCTACGACATCGGCCAGTGGCATCGCGGGGAACGCCAGGAAGTAGGCGGTGTAGGCGGTCATGAACAACAGTGCCCGCACAACGGCCTGGCGCGTATTCGCCTGAAACGCGACGCGCCAGCCACCCATCCGGTGCAGCAGTACAAGGAAGATTGGCAGCGCCACCATGGAGCGGATGACAACCGCCTCCATCACCGGGTAGGTGTCCATGGTCGCCTTGATGATCGGGTCCTGCAGCGTGATGACGAGCGTGCCGAGCCCGAGCGTGAGCATGGCGCGACGTGTCGCCGACCCTGCGAGGAAACCCGTCACGACCTGCACGCTATCGCGCCGGTTCGCCGACAATGCCGTGGATGGACGCCATCAAGGAAAAGGGACGCCACGAGCTCGCTGAGCGCGTCGAGCAGTGGTTCGTGATTCCGACCACGGTCGCCGCACTGTTGGCTCTGCCGGCGGTGCTGGCGCCACTGATCTGGCCCGACCACGACGTCAAGGTGATTTGCCTCGCCCTCGACTGGCTGATCTGGGGCGTGTTCTTGCTCGAGGTCGTCGTGATCGAGTTGCTCGAACCCGAGCATGTGTCCTGGCTGCGGCATCACCGGCTGCTGCTCTTTGTGCTCATCGCGGCCTGGCCGGGCTGGATCACGATCTTCGAGGGCACCGGCATTGGTGCCGCGGTGCCGTTTCTGATCCTGGTGCAGAAGCTGCTCAAGCTGATGAAGCTCGATAGCTTCTTCCGGCACCGCGGCACGCACAAGCTCGTCGGTCGCTGGCTGCTGGTCGTACCCGGACTCGCCGCCGTCATCGTGGTGTCGATCAAGCTCGGCTGGGTTGCCGGCCTGATTCTGCTCGCCGCACTCGTGCTCGGGCTGATCGGCCCCGAAGGCAAGCCGCACCCGCGTCTGCGACGGCTCTTCGGCCGCGGCAGCGAACCCGCCTAGAGGTCGGTGGAGAGCAGCCCAGTGCGGATGCGCTCGACGATGCTCGGCCGGGCGACGACGATCACGATCGCGATCACGACCCACCCGACGACGACAAACGGGATCACGGCGTACGCGCCCTCGCCGAGGGGGAAGAGACTCGCGCGCAGCGTGTAGAGGATCAGCGTGCAGGCGAGGACGGGCACGATGATCTCGAGCCGACGCGGTCCGCCGGCGCGCCAGAACGAGACGCCGGCACCGATGCACATCAGCAGATACGGAATCAGAATCAGCAGCGCTCCCGCCGTCCCGGCCCAGAAGAAGACGTCCTGCGCCGACGCGTCGAACGCAACACGCAGCACGGCGTACTGGACGAGTCCCGACAGCGCACACGCGATCAACGCCACGCGCGGTACGTCGCCGGAATCGGACAGCTGCGCAAAGCGCCCACGCGGCGCCAGATCCCGCGCGATGGCGTAGATGATGCGCGACGTCGAGACGACGACCACGAGCCCGCCCGCGAAGGCCGAGCACACGGCGAACAACTCGAAGACGGTGCCCACGGACGTCGAGACGTAGAGGTCGCCGAGCGTCTGCAGGAGACCTGGCGACTCCTCGAACGTCTTCATGCCGCCGTCCTTGTCGTAGATGCCCACGATCTGCGCTGCGGTGATCAGCGTGTAGATGACGCCGCCGAGGATGGCGGTGCCGAGCAACGCGATCGGGATCTGGCGGCGCGGTTCGAGTGCGTCCTCGCCGAGCGTCGTCACCTGCTCGAAGCCGGCGAACGAGAGGAGTGCGAAGGACAGCGCGAGCGCGACTTCCGTGGTGCTCACGCCGCCGGCGGGCCAGAGCATGTCGGTGGCTCCGATACCGAGGTTTCCGTAGTCGACGCTGCCGATGACGTCGAGCGAGAGCGCCACCATGGCAATCACGGACGCGATTTCGACGACGAGCAGGATGATCGTCACCCGGTGTACGGGTGAAAGTGCGAGCACGACGAGCAGCGCGGTGGCGATGACGGCGATGAGATTTGTGCTGGGCGTGGTCCAGATGCCCGTCGACTCCAGCACGCTCTCGGAGAAGATCGAGACCGCACCGATGAAGACGGCGCCGAACGAGAGGTACGCGCCAGCCAGCGACCAACCGGCCACGAATCCCGTGCGCGCCCCGATCGTCTCGCCCGCGAAGCGGTACGCGGATCCCGCGTTCGGATACTGGCTACTGAGGCGCGCGAAGCACCAGGCGATCAGCGTGATGCCGACGGTCGCGAGCAACAGCACAAGCGGTACGGCGGGTCCGACGTGTTCCGCCAGCTGCTGCGGATTGAGGTTCATCGCCATCGTCGGGGCCATGCCGGCGACGGCGACGCCAATGGCGCCGATCAGGCCGACCGAGCGGATCAGATGACGACGACGCGGCGCTGCCATGGTGGCCTACGAACGGGGGTCTATCACCGCCGGCGCACCGTAGTGCAGCAGCGCCTGGGGGACCTGGACGGTGCCGTCTGCCTGCTGATGCTGCTCGAGGACCGCGATCACGGTGCGCGAGCTCGTCACGGCTGTGCCGTTGAGCGTGTGCACGATCTGCGGGCTACCCTTCTCGGGGCGGAAGCGCGTATCGAGACGACGTGCCTGGTAATCGGTGCAGTTCGAGCAGCTGGTCAACTCGCGGAAGCGCTCCTGCGCCGGCAGCCAGACCTCGATGTCGTACTTGCGCGCGGCGGAGGCGCCGAGGTCGCCGACGGCGATATCGACGACGCGGTACGTCAGGCCGAGAGACTGCGCGATCGACTCCTCGATCGACAGCAGGTGCAGGTGCTCGTCCCAGCTCTTATCGGGATGGCAGAACGAGAACATCTCCACCTTCTCGAACTGGTGCAGCCGGAAGATGCCGCGCGTGTCGCGGCCGGCGGCGCCCGCCTCGCGGCGGAAGCACGACGACAGGCCGGCGTAGCGCAGCGGAAGGTCTGCCTCGGCGAGGATCTCGCTGGCGTGAAACGCGGCCAGCGGCACCTCGCTCGTGCCGACCATGAAGAGGTCGTCATCGGAGAGCGAGTACACGCTCTGGCGGTCGGTCGGGAAGAAGCCGGTGGAGTACATCGCCTCCTCGCGCACCATCACCGGGGGGATGACGGGGGTGAAGCCGCCGTCGGCCAGCGTGTCGAGCGCCATGCGGGAGATCGCCCACCAGAGGCGCGCAATGTCGCCCGTCAGGTAGCCGAAGCGCGAGCCCGACGTGCGCGCTCCGCGCTCCATGTCGATGCCGCTGCCGGCGAGCTCGAGGTGGTCGCGTGGCTCGAACTCGAAGGTCGGGATCTCGCCCACGACGCGCAACTCGCGCGCGTCCTCGTCGGTGTTGCCCAGCGGCGACTCGGGATGGGGGAGATTCGGCACGACCAGCAGGGCCTCGTTGAGGCGCTCGTCGAAGTCGCGCAGCGACTCCTCGAGACCGTCGAGCGACTCCTTGAGCGTGCGCATCTCGGCCTGGGCCGCCTCGGCCTTGGCCTTGGCTGCCGGATCGTCCTTGGCAGCCTTCATCAGACCGCCAATCTCCTCCGAGGCGCGGTTGCGCTCGGCGCGCAGCTCCTCGACCTGCACCTGCAGGACGCGGCGCTCAGTATCGAGGGCGAGGACAGGGTCGAGCAGCTCGGCGTCGCCACGGCGGGCGAGTGCCTCGCGGACACCGTCGGGATCAGAGCGGACGAGTCGAAGATCGATCATGGCCGACAGCCTACCGGTGCTACGAGCGAGCCTCGGCGATCGCCTGCAGGACGCGCGGCACACCGTCGTCGTCGATCGAGGGAGCGATCCAGTCGGCGCGGCGAAGGAGTTCGGGGTGCCCGCCGCCGACGGCGATACCGAAGCCGGCCCAGTCGATCAATTCGAGGTCGTTCTCACCATCGCCGATCGTCACGCAGTGCTGCTGGTCGAGTCCGAGCAGGTCGGCGACGAACTGGCAGCCGACGCCCTTGTGCACGCCAGGCGCGGCGACTTCGAGGTAGAACGGCAGCGACTTCGCGATAAACGCGCGGTCGCCGAAGCGGGGGACGAGGTCGTCGCGGAGGGCGTCCATGCGCTCGGGCTCGCCCGAGACGACGAGTTTCGTGATGGGCTGATCGAGCCAGGCCGCGAGGTCGCCGACGGCATTGACGGGGACGCGGGCACTCGTCGCGTACCGCCGCGCCTCGGCGTTGTCCTCGGATACGTAGAACGCGTCGGCGGTCATCACGTTGATGTGCTCACCGGTCTCTGCGATCGCCGCGATGATCTCCCGTGCGTCCTCGGCTGCCAACTGTTCGTGGTGGAGTACCTCGCCGGTCGAGCGGCTGCCGACGAGCGCGCCCTGGAAGCAGATCACCGGATCGGCGGCGTTCAGGAGATCGGCGAAACGGCAGGCGGAGATGAACATACGGCCTGTCGCAACGACGACGGGAACTCCCGTAGCTTGGAGTGCAGCCACGGCTTCAACGGCAGTGGGCAGCAGCTCGGCATGGTGGACGACCGTGCCGTCCAGATCGACGAAGACGCCCTCGATCCGCGCGGGATCGAGACCATCCGGCAGTGGCACGGTGCTACTTGCCGGCGTTCTGGGACACGTACGCGGAGACGTTCTGAATGTCGGTCTCCGAGATCTGGCCGGCGTACGCCGGCATGCCGCCGCCACCGTTGGTGACCTGCTGCATGACTGCGTCGTAGGACGGCTTGAGGTCGTCGAGATTCGGGCCGACGTTGCCGTTGGAACCAGCAGCGGCCAGCGTGTGGCAGCCACCGCAGCCCTGCGCAGCGAAGATCGCCTCGCCGGCAGCGGCATCGCCCTGCGCAGCGGCCGTCGTGGCGCCGGTGTCGGCAGCCGTCGTCGTCTCTGCAGCAGCGGTATCAGCGCCACCGCCGTCGACCGGCGTGTCGGTCGGGTTGGTGCCCGTGCCGATGGTTACCTGGCCGCCAATCGTGCCGACAGCTTCAGTGCCGCCTCCACAGGCGGTGAGCAGCCCGAGCGAAAGCGCTCCGAGGGCGATCACGATGGCGATGAGGCGGCGCTTCTCCATGTCGGCGGTAACCCTTTCTCGGGGGACAACACGTCCCCGGCTGACACCGGGAGGCTACCACGGGTTGCGGCAGGTACGGCGCCGTTTGACACAGCGCGCGAGGGCGGTGACGCTGCAGGGTATGGATGACGACGATCGCCGACTTCTCGACCGCCTGCAGAACGAGCTCCCGTTGACAGAGCGGCCTTGGGGCGCGCTCGCCAGCGAGATCGACATGCCCGAGGACGAGATGCTCGAGCGCATCACGAAGCTGCGCGGCGAGGGCGTCGTCCGCCAGATCTCCGGCATCTTCGATACGCGCCGTCTCGGGTACAAGTCGTGCCTCGTGGCCGCGCGCTCGTCGGAGGGCAAGCAGCAGCTGGCCGCCGACGTCTTCAGCGCTCATCCGGGCGTCACGCACAACTACGAGCGCGAGCACCAGTTCGACCTCTGGTTCACGCTGGCCGTACCGCCTGACACGAAGATCGGCTTGGACGAGACGATCGACCTGCTCGGCCGCATGGGCGAGGTCGAGTCGATTCGCCCGCTGCCGGCGCTGCGCTTCTTCAAGATCGGCGTCGATCTTGACATGGTCGGTGGTCGCGATCCCGCCGCGAAGAAGGTGCGCACCGCGCCGGTCGAGCAGCCGCCGAGCCGTCCGCCGACGGAGCGCGAGATCCGTGCCGTCCGCGCGCTGCAGGTCGACATGCCCGCCGTGCCGGATCCGCTCGCGGTGCTCGGCGAGCAGCAGGGCTTCACCGCAGCCGAGCTGCTGGAGATCGCGCAGGAGATGCTGGCCGACGGCCGCATGCGTCGCTTCGCCGCGGTCCTCAATCACCGCAAGGCGGGCTTCCTACAGAACGGCATGGGTGTTTGGATCGTCGACGAGGACAAGGTGCAGGAGGCCGGCAGCATCATGGCCTCGTACCGCGGCGTCTCGCACTGCTACGAGCGTCCCGTCTACGCCGATTGGCCGTATCGCCTCTTCTCGATGACGCATGGTCGCGACAAGGAGGAGTGCGAAGCCGTCCTCGCCGCCCTCTCCGAGGAGACGGGCCTGAAGGAGTACACGGTTCTCTACTCGATCCGCGAGTTCAAGAAGACGCGCCTCAAGTACTTCGATGACGCGATGACGGCCTGGGAAGACGCGCACCTGTCGCTCGTGTAGGCGTGGTGGTACGAAGGGGTCAGACCCTTTTGGAGCATGGACGCATCCATCGGAGTGTCGTCATCCGCCGCATATGCTCCAAAAGGGTCTGACCCCTTCGTACCACCACACCTACAGCTTGGTCTCGTCGACCGACCAGATGTCGGGCAACTCGCGGAACTGCTCGGCCGCATCGAGGCCGTAGCCGACGACGAACGTGTCGGGGATTTCGAAGCCGACGTAGCGGCACGTCACGTCGTTCTCGAGCCGCGCCGGCTTCGCGAGCAGTGAGCACACCTCGAGCGTGGCGGGCTTGCGTGTCTTGAGGTTGCGCAAGAGATACGACAGCGTCAGCCCCGAGTCGACGATGTCCTCGACGACGATCACGTCGAGATCCTCGATCGGGCCGTCGAGGTCTTTGAGGATCCGCACAACACCCGACGACTGCGTGCCGGTGCCGTAGGACGAGATCACCATGAAGTCGATCGAGCAGGGGATGGTGATCTCGCGGATCAGGTCGGCGAGGAATACGAACCCACCCTTGAGGACGCACGTCAGCTTGATCTGGCGGCCGGCGTAGTCGGCCGAGATCTGCGCCCCGAGTTCTTGCACGCGTGCCTGGATCTGCTCGCGCGTGATGAGGTGCTCGACGAGGGCGGGGTGCTGGCTCATGCGATCTCCTCGCGGCGGCCGGAGCCTGGGGGGTGAAAGACGATTACGCCGCGGCGAACCTCTGCCATGGCGGCACCCGGCAGCGTGCGGCGGCGCGCGTCGGTGCGCAACGACTCGACGTCGTCGTGGCCGAGCGTCACGCCGACGCGCGCGGCGGCCCGGCGCAGCGCGATGCGCTGCAGGGCCGTGGGGGCGTCGGCAAGGGCGTCGATCGGCACGGCGCCATCATTGCGAATGAGGTCGTCGGCCAGGGCGTCGAGCAGCGCGCGTTCGTCGTCGGCGATGGCCGCGGCACGGGCGAGGTTGCGTTCAGCACCGGGGTGCGCCTGGGTGAGCGCTGGCAGGACGTCGAGGCGGATGCGGTTGCGGGCGGGGCCGGCGATGAGGTTGGTCGGGTCGTCGCGCCAGGCGATGCCGCGTGTCGCGAGCTCGCGACGCACGTCGTCGCGCGAGCAGTCGATCAGCGGCCGGACCCACTGTCCATCGCGCGGCGGCAGGGCGGCGAGCCCGCGTGGTGTCCCTGATGCTGCAAGGCGGTAGAGCACGGTCTCGGCGCGGTCGCTGAGCGTGTGGCCGGTGGCGATCGCATCGGGACCGGCGGCGGCGAGTGCCGCCTCGCGTCGTACGTCGCGCAGTCGCGCTTCGAGGTTGCCGCCATCATCGACGCGCCCGTCGATGACCTGCAGCGGCACGGCCAGGCGTTCGGCGAGCAGGCGGCAGGCCTCCGCATCGTCCTCGGACTCGGCGCCGCGCAACCCGTGTGCCACATGGACGACGCGCACGGCGCATCCGAGCTCGACCAACGAGACGACGAGCAGGGTCGAGTCGGCTCCGCCCGAGAGCATTGCGACCACGGGGGCGCCAGCGACCAGACCGAGGGCGCCAGCGCGCTCTCGAATCCGCTCGGCGACGCTACTGCTCACGTGCCGCGAGCCTTCCGGCGTACGTCGTGCCAACCTCGATGTACTTGGCGTGCAGGGCCTCGCGCGCATCTTCGTCGCCCGCGGCATCGGCCTCGGCCATGCCGCGCTTGATCTCGCGTAGGCGTTCTTCGAAGCGCAGCACGACGGTCTGCTCGCCCGTCAACTCGTCTTTGCGATCGGCGAGCAGCAGCAGGCGCGGACGCCAGAGCGACGCGACGCGCGCGAGCTCTTCGTGGTCGGGCAGTGCGCCATCAAGCGCGGCGAGCGCCGCGGGGGCATGGGCCTTGAGCGCGTCCTGCGAGAACGGTGCGAACGGGTCGTCCGAAAGCGACGCAACGATCGCATCGCGCACGGCCGGATCCGAGAAATCGAGCGGCGACCCTTCGGCGCCGTGCACCGCGAGGCGCACGGTGCCGGCCTCGAACGGGAACAGGCTGAGATCGACGATTCCCGCTCCGGTGCTGCTCTCGACGGTCTGGTTCATCTGCTCGGAGTCTTGCAGGTGTTGCAGCGACCCGACGAACGCCCCTACCATGCGGTCATGAACGGGACGCTTGCAGACCAGGCTATGGAGCGCATCTTCGGCGTCGCCAAGCCGCTGATCGGCGTCGTCCACCTGCTCGCGCTCCCCGGGTCGCCGGCGTTCGATCGCGTGGCCGGCATGCGCCCGATCGTCGAGGCGGCCAAGCACGACGCACTCGTGTGCCAGGAGGCCGGCGTTGACGCCATCCTCTTCTGCAACGAGGGCGACCTGCCGTATCGCGTCGAGGTGACGATGGAGCAGTCGACCGCGATGGCCGCCGTGATCGGCGAGATCGAGCCCGCGATCGACATTCCGCTTGGCGTCGACATGCTGTGGGATCCGTTTGCCACGCTCGCCGTCGGTCGCGCCGTCGGCGCGCGATTTGTCCGCGAGGTCTTCATTGGCGTGTACGAGTCCGACATGGGCCAACTCCGTCCCGATCCCGGTGCCGCCTTCTCGTATCGCCACTCGATCGGCGCCGACGAGATTGCCGTGCTGACCAACCTCACGCCCGAGTTCGCCTCGCCGCTTGGTACGCGTACCGTCGCCGACCGCGCTCAGGGCGCCCGGTTCTTCGGCTGTGAGGCCGCGCTTATCTCGGGACCGCGCGCCGGCTCGGCGTTTCGCTTTGCCGACCTCGAGGAGGCCAAGGCGGCGTGTCCGGACCTACCGGTGCTGGCCAACACGGGTGTGCGTCACGACACGGCTGAGCGCATCCTCGAGACGGCCGACGGCATCATCGTCGGCACGTCGCTGAAGGTCGATGGGAAGACGTCGAATCGCATCGATCTTGATCGTACGCAGCGGATGGTCGAGCTCACGCGCGTGGCGCGCGAGCACCATCTCGAGCGCATCGCCGAAGCGCGGGCCTGATCCGTCACGGTCTGTACACCGGTGGCGTGCGAAGGTCTTCGTGATGGAGTACTGGACCAGCGTCGCCAATCAGCACAGTGAGTACTGGCTGGCCCCCGCCAACCCGGTACTGCCACCTACCGCCGACTCGGCCGAGGGGATCGCGGAGGCGTACTGGACAAGCCTGCAAGCATCGCTCGGCGGCGTCGTTCGGGCCGAAGGCGAATCGCTCGGACCGATTCGCCTGATGGTTGCGAAGACCGGCGTGACGATCCTCGGCTTTGATGCCGCGATCGTGCGCGAGGTGCCCGGTGGCATCGAGGTTGCGTTCCCGATCAGCTCGGGCGCGGCATGCTCTGCGCCCGCGGGCGAGTTGCAGCTGATCGCGCGTGTGGAGGGAACCGACGTGCGTCTCGGCGTGGTCGTCGACGGCTACCGCCCGCGCTTCGAGCGCCTGCGCATCACCACGTTCCCGATTGCCGCGCCGTACACGCTGGGGCAGCACCTCGTGCACGGCTGGGTAACGAAGCGCAGTCTTCGTAAGATTGCCCGTGTGATCGATCCGATTCCTGTCGCACCGCCCTCGCTCGATACGGCCGGTCGTCTGGACGGCCTGAACATTGGTGTCGTCGGCGCGTCCGGCTACGTTGGTCGTCGTCTCGTGCCCGAGCTGCGTGATCAGGGCGCCAAGGTGCGCGCGATCGTGCGTCGCCCCAATCCCGATCTCGAGCGCGTTGCCGACATCGAGGTGGTGCAGGGCGATGCGCTCGATCGCGCATCGCTCGACCGCGCCTTCGAAGGACTCGACGTCGTCTACTGGCTGGTGCACTCGATGGGCGCTGGCGGCGACTTCGCCGAGCTCGACCGTGTGGCTGCGCGCAACGCTGCCGCCGCCGCCGAGCAGGCGGGTGTGCAGCAGATCATCTATTTGAGCGGACTCGGTGAGGAAGATCCCGACCTGTCGCACCATCTGCAGAGCCGGCACGAGACCGGAGACATCCTCATGGAAGGCTCCGTGCCGGTCACGACGTTGCGCGCCGCCATGGTGATCGGCCAGCACAGTGCCTCGTTCCAGATGATGCGCGACCTCGTGCACCGTCTCCCGGCGATGGTCACGCCACGCTGGGTCACGACGCGCTCGCAGCCGATCGCGTTTGCCGACCTGCGCGACTATCTCGTCGGTGTCTGCGCACTCCCCGAGGCGTACAACCGCACGCTCGACGTGGGTGGTCCCGACATCCTCACGTTCCAGGAGATGATGGAGCGCACCGCCGTCCTTGCCGGTCGTCGCAAGCCGTACATCCTGCCGGTGCCGGTGTTGTCGCCCGCGCTTTCGTCGCGGTGGTGCGGGTTGGTCACCGATGTCGATACGAACATCGCTCGGCCGCTCGTCGAGGGGCTGCGCAACGAGACGATCTGTCGCAACGACGACATCCTCCACCTCGTGCCGAAGGAGCGCATCTCGTTTGACGATGCGGTGCGGCGCGCGTTGCAGGGTGTTCCGCTGCGCTATTAGCGGCTAGTCGAGCGGCCAGAACAGGCAGTCGATCTTGCGTCGCAGCGTGCGGGTGTGCGACCAATAGCGCAGTCGCCCGTAGCGCTTGCGGTTGGGGCCGAAGACGAACAGGCCAATGTCGCGGGTTTTCGCGACGGTCACCGTCGCCGAGATCGGCCGCGGCGAGTTGTAGACAAGCACCTGGGCGCGGGCGCCTGCGGCACGTGCAGATCGGATGATCTCCGCGATCTCGTCGCGCACCACGGGGTTGCCCATCGTTCGGCGCGCAGCGGCGTTTGCGTTGCCGACGGGGAGCGTCACGCCGAGGCAGACGAGGAGCTCCGAGTTCGCCTCGAGTGCTGCCGCGACGGCCTCCTCGACGGCGCGCTCGTCGAACGAGATGTCGAGCGTGACGAGCATCACCGGGCGTCGCTCCGTCCGCTCGGGTGCGAGATTCGCAGCCGGAGCACGGTCGCGAACGGCCGAGGTCATTTCCTTGTGGGCGCGACCGTCGGCGTGTAGAGCGCAGATGCCTTGCGCAGCATGCGGCGCTTCTGCCACGGCATGAGCAGTACGTACCAGAGGACGGCTCCGATCAGAGCGCCGCCGACGAGGCCGAGCGTGCTGAACTTCGCCAGTCCGAGAAGGCCGAGAAGGCCGATCACGCCGATGCCCGCACGCGACAGGTACTTGAACTGGCGCTGGGTTCGCCCCGCGACCATTTCGAGCATCTTGCCCTCGGCTGCGGTGTCGTACTTCAGCCCGCAACCAGTGCAGGTGATTACGTCACCACTTCGTCCTCGGGTCTCGGTACCGCACTCGCATTTGACGACGATCGGTGCCGGAGCCATGTGTGCAGTGTGCACGTAGATCTATGCAAACGCAATCAGGAGGGCTACACTCGCGGTAATCCCGGATGGAGAGCCGGGGCGGAGAAGGAGGAGACATGCCAGGAGCGGAGGTATCGCTCGATCAAGTTGGTCTGATCAAGACCATGAGGTGGTACGACGGGTTCGTGATCGGACTCGCCGGACCGGGGTTCATCCTCGCGGGTATCGCGGGTTCGACCCTGACGCTCGGCCCCGTGTGGGCCTCGACCATCTGGTTCCTGTCGGCACTTGTCGGCGGTCTTGCGGCGTACATCTACGCTGAGCCCGCTGCCATGTTCCCGGACAAGTCCGGTGGTCTCTCGATGTACGCCAAGGAAGGCTGGCGCCAGCACTTCTCGCTCGCCGGTCCGATTGCGACGTTCGGCTACTGGTTCGCGTGGTCGTCCGTGCTCGCCATCTACGGTGGCATCATCGGCACGTTGCTGCTGTCGCGTTTCAAGCCGTCCGCGCTTGAGACGATCTGGCACGTCTCGTTCTTCGATGTGACGTGGCCGCGCATCATCGGCACCGTCTGCATCCTGGCGTGCTTCGTGTTCAACTACTCGGGCATGCGCCCGGCCGTGTGGTTCTCGTACGTCACCGGCGTGATGATGGTCATTCCCGTTGCCTGCCTGGCGATCATTCCGATCCTCAAGGGGCAGCTGAGCAACATTGATTTCGTGTGGAACACCGACACGATCAATGGGAACGTCGAGTTCTACGGTGGCACGCCTGGCATGACGCAGGCGATCATCCTCGGCATCGTGTGGTTCTGGGTTATCGCATGGTCCTCGTACTTCCCTGAGGCCCCGGCGACGTTCGCTCCGGAGTACCACGACACCAAGGAAGACACCCGCAAGGCCATCGGCTCCACGGCGATCATGGGCCTCGTGCTCTCGACGCTGCTGCCGCTGACGGTCGTCGCGGTGATCGGCATGGACGGCATCGCTGCCGACCCGACCTACATTGCGTTCCTCACTACGGTGCTGGACGAAACAGTCGGCTCGTTCCTCGGTGGCGTCTTCACCGTGTTCCTCTGCGCAGGTCTCCTGCTCTCGATGAACACGGCGACGATGGACGGCTCGCGTGCCCTCTACGGCATGGCCAAGGAAGGCCTGTCGATCCAGTGGCTCGCGAAGCTCAACGACAAGAGCGTTCCGGGTCGCGCCATGGCCCTCGACATGGTGTTCAACCTGTGCCTCCTGTTCTTCGCTCCGTCGCTGCTGTTCATCCTGGTGGCGGGCAACATCGGCTACATGCTGGCCGCGATCCTCGCCGTTTCCGGCGTGCTCCTGCTCCGCAAGGATCGGCCCAACTGGCCGCGTCCGTTCAAGCTGGGTAAGGGTTGGATCGTGATCGCGTGGATCACGATCATCGTGAATACGGTGTCGTCGGTCTTCGGCATCATCTGGATGAAGTACACGGGGTACCTCGTTAACTACGGCGACGTCAACGCTGACGGCATGCCGAACGTGACGGGCTACTTCTGGCAGGCCATTGCCTGCGGTGTCGGCGTGATCGTGATCGCCGTCGTCGGCTACATCATCGGCCAGAAGCAGATCGGTCGTCCCTTCTCGTTCAAGGATCCGTCCGACGAGCAGCCGACCCCGCACGTGTACGAACTGATGGGCCAGTCCGCCCCTTCGGGCGACTAGTCCAGCTCTCCGTGACGGGCCCTCGGGGTCGGCTTCGGCCGGCGCCGGGGGCCCGTTTTGGTTTCCGGGCCAGAACGCCGCACGCAGATTCCTTTGCCGAGTGAAGGTTCTCCACTAGGCTCTCCCCATCACGATCTCCGGGGAGGGGATGGACATGGCGACGTATCCGGGCGCATTCATCAATGGCGCATGGCAGGACGGCAAGGGCGCGGAGTTCGAGGTCCGCAACCCGTACGACGACAGCCTCGTCGGCACCGTCAACGCTGCGACGAGCGACCAGCTCGAGGCCGCCATTCAGGCTGCAGCCGACGCCTTCCCGGCGTGGCGCAAGACGCCGCTGATGAAGCGCGTCGAGATCTGCCGCAACGCTCTTGCGGTCTGCCTTGAGCGCGCTCCGGCGATCGCCGAGATGATCACCCGCGAGACGGGCAAGACGATCCGCGAGGCCGAGGAGGAGATGGTGGAGTTCACCGTCGACCACTTCCGTCGCGCGTCGGAGGATGTCATCCGCTACCGCGGCCAGGTGCTGCCCTCGACGCAGGAGCTCAACGGCAGCAAGCGCATCATGGTGGTGCAGGAGCCGATTGGTGTCGTCGCTGCGGTCTCGCCGTGGAACTTCCCCGTCGACATCGCCGGCATCCCGATCGTCTACGGCCTGGCGCTTGGCTGTACGCTGGTCTGGAAGGCCTCTGAGGTCGCCCCGATCTGCGCCAACATGTTCGTCGACGTTCTGCACGACTCGGGCTTTCCGCCCGGCACGATCAACCTCGTGCACGGCTACGGCGATCTCGGCGCGGAGCTGGTCTCGCACGAGAAGATCGGTTCGGTCGTCTTCACCGGCTCGGTCACGACGGGGGAGAAGGTCGCTGCCGCCGCGGGTCTCAAGAATCGTGTCCTCGAGCTGGGTGGCAACGGGCCGCAGATCGTGCGCGCCGATGCCAATCTCGAGCGTGCGGCCGACGCCGCCATCACCGGCTGCTTCTACCTGGCCGGCCAGTGCTGCACGGCTGCCGAGCGCATCCTTGTGCATCGCGACGTGCAGGACCGCTTCGTCGAGCTGCTGACCGAGCGCACGAAGGCCCTCAAGGTCGGCGATCCGCTGAGCCACGACACCGACATGGGCCCGGTCGCCACGGACGCGAACCTCAATCGCACGAAGGAGCACGTCGCCGACGCGGTCGCCAAGGGCGCAACGGTCGTCTACGGTGGTGGCGCCGAGGGCCGGCTGCACGAGCCGACGATCATCACGGGCGTCACGAGCGATATGCGCATCGCAAAGGAAGAGACCTTCGGCCCGGTCGCTCCGATCATCACGTTCGACACGGACGACGAGGCGATCCGCATCGCCAACGAGACGGAGTTTGGCCTCACCGCCGCGGTCTTCACCGAGGACCTCCGCACCGCGTGGCGTTACGCGGAGGAGCTCTGCCACGGCACGGTCCACATCAACGAGACGACGAATTACTGGGACCAGATGGCCCCGTTCGGCGGCGCGAAGAAGTCGGGTGCCGGCCGCGAGCTGTCCACCTACATCCTCGACGCGATGTCGGAAACAAAGCAAATTACCTGGGATGTCTTCTAGCGGCTAAGCCGCTAGAAGACATCCCAGGCGATTTGCTTTGAAGGTGCCATGCACCAGAAACGGGCTGCCCCGAAGGGCAGCCCGTTTCGTCTGTGCACTGGCAGCACCAAAGCAATGAATGTGACGATGCACCGCATGAGCGGTGCGCTGAAAATCGCCAACAGTGACGCTCTTTACTGTCGCGCGGACTCTCGACGCCACCGTGGTTCCAACGTGGACCTCACATCCGCGCGGTTGTCACGTCCACCATACGTACGACGCTGTATTACGCTTTGCCTATGCCCGCATCCCCGACACCCCGGCGCGCAATCGTCTCCCTTCGGCTCGACCCCGACACGCTCGCGCGCGTCACTGCGCAGGCGACGGACCACGGCGTCACACGTACGGCGCAGATCGAGCGCTACATCCTCGATGGCATGGACCGCGACCAGTACCCGCAGCTGACGTTCCGCTATCGCGATGGTGACCGCATCGCGATGGTCGCCGGCCGTCGGCTGCAGGTGCGCCATGTGGTGGAGATGGTCGACGGTTGCGATGGTGACACCAGCGCGGCGGCATTGGAATATCGGCTGCCGGTCACGACGATCGATGCCTGCCTCGCGTATTACGCCGAACACAAGGCGGAAGTTGACGCCTGGATCGCGAAGGATCTGAGCGCGTCGGAGGACGCGTTTCAGGCCTGGGTTGCCGAGCGCGGGCTGGCCGAGCCTGCGTGAAGCTGGCCCTCGACGAGCACCTGAGTCCGGCGATCGCCGTGCGCCTTGCAGAACACGGCGTCGATGCGCTCGCGGTCGTCGAGGTGGAGGAGCTTGCAGGTTCGTCCGACATCGTTCTCCTGGCGCGCATGGCACGCCTCGATCGCGCGCTGGTCACGGCCGATTACGAGGACTTCGCGCGGCTCGATCACCTCCTGCGTCGCCGGGGTGAGCGACACGCCGGCCTGCTGTTCATTGCACCCTCGCGTTTCGACCTTCGGCGCGGACGGCAGGGCCTGCTTGTCGATGCGCTTGCGCGCTTCGCTGCGGACCATCCCGACGGTATCGCCGGCCTCGCGTACTGGCTCGAGCCTCTCGCCTGACTGTTCTTGCCTACAAGCCTGTGTGACGGCTAGCCGACGGATTGGTGTACCGGCGTGGGCGTGCGTCACGCGGGTGGTCGGGTGCGGATGTCCCAAAGGGGTCAGACCCTTATGGGACATGAGGGGCGCTATCGGGCTACCGAAAACGTCGGGCATGTCCCAATAGGGTGTGACCCCTTTGGGACATCCGCACCCCAACGACGGCAGGCTGTGTCTCGCGGGCGCGTAGGCAGAGCACCTAACCCCCAACCTTCCGCAGCTCCTTCGGCGCGCGCGCCCAGTACAGCTTCCCGCGCCGCGGCTCCACGGTCCCACGAAACCGCACGCAGAGTGCGCCACCCTTCTTGAACCACGGCACCTCACCGGCGTCCTTGGACCGCAGGAGTGCCTGGGCGAGCAGGGTCAGGTTCGGCTCGTGTCCGACGCACACCACCGTGCCGTGGTTCGGCAGCGCGACCAGCACCCCGAGCGCCTCGCCGACCGTCGCATGCGCGGCCAGCTCGGGACACGACACGGGTGCCGGCCAGTCGGCCTGGTCCGACAGGATCCGCGCCGTGTCCCATGCGCGCACGTAGGGGCTGGCAAGCAGGAGCTCGACGCGCCCGACGATCGTGCCGAGCCCGCGCGCGGCGGGCTCGAAGCGCGCCCGGCCAAAGAACGTCAGCGGCCGCAGCGCATCGTGGGACCAGCGCATCGAATCGCGTTCCTCGGCGATCGCGTGGCGGACGAGGACGATGTCCACGGCTGAGGGCTACCCCTCGAGTCCGAGCGAGGCGAGCGCGGCGAGGCAGACGGCCTCGTCCTCCTCGCTGAGCGCGCCGGAGATGCCCATCGCGCCGATCTGCTCGCCGTTCTGCCGAACGGAGACACCGCCGGCGAACACGATCATGCGGCCACCGATCGTCTTGTCGAAGCCCCAGTCGCCGTTGCCCGGCGTGCTGATCTCGGCCATCTCGCCGGTGCGGCAGTTCCACAGCGCGGAGGAGTACGCCTTGTCCACGGCGATGAAGTACGCGCCGAGCGGCGAACCGTCCATGCGCGCGGTGGCGACGGGGTTACCGGCGCGGTCGGCGACGCAGATGGACATCTTGTGACCCTGGCGTTCCGACTCGATGCGGGCGGCGGCGATGATCTGCAGTGCGAGGTCGAGCGCGATATCGCGCCCGTCGAGGGTGTCGGCCATGGGTCCTCCGGGGGTCGGTGCAGCGATTGTAGTCGCGGCCGGAAACGCGAGAGGCCCCGGGACGGATCCCGGGGCCTCTGTCGTGCTGTTCTGTACGAGCGGGCGAACCGCTCAATTATGTGCGCGTTCTACAGCGCGTTGACGCCAACGATGGTGCAGCCGCCGGGCCACTGCGTGACGTTCGCAGCGCTTGTGGTGACGGGGAGCGTGTACCGCTCCGCGCCATTCAGGTCGAGGAGGCCATACGTCTTCCACCAGGCGTACGTCGGCGTAACGAGGGTGTAGTAGCCGTACGACAACTGCCCCGTCCCTTGGGCATTCTGCCCATTCATGTGCACCTTGGAGTTGTCGTCCGACTGCACGGTGCCGATGACCTGGCTATCGGCCGGCACGTTCGTGTACGAGCACGTCATGTTGTCGAAGTTCATGTACACAGCAAACGCCGGGGCAAACGTGTTGCCGAGGAGGCGCGTGTTGCTCATGTTCGAATTCTTCATGCCGAAGGTCTCGACGTAGAGTGCGTCGACCCATTCAGACGACGAGAAGTCCGAGTTGATCATCTGGGCCCAGTGGAAGTTCGTCCGGTCAGCAAACACGGCCTTTTCAATCGAGACGTTGGTCCAATTCGTGTAACTGAAGTCGACGCCCGAGAAGAAGCCCCACGACGACGCGGCTGCGCGGGTCGAGGGCATAAGACGCGTGGTCGGATTGGCGCCACGCACAACCTTGTTGCTGGCGTGGCTGAAGTCAACGTGCGACATGTTCGCGTTAGAGACCGCGATACCACCGAGCTTGGTGTGCATCATCTTCGCCTTCGACCAGTTGCCGCCGATGACCGTCGAGCCGGTCAGGTTCGCCTTCGACATGTCGGCGCCCTTCATGGTCATTTTGCGCATGGTCATGCCGCGCATGTCCGCGCCCTTCATGTTGGCGCCGCTCATGTTGGCGCCGGTCAAGGTCATACCGCTCATGTTCGCGCCGGCAAGGTTCATGCCGTGAAGGTCCATGCCGTTCATGTTGTGTCCGCGCAGGTCCATGCCCGCGCAGTTGGCGCCGGGCTTCATGGCGCATTCAGCGGCGCCGGCGGTCGGGACGATCGCCGCGGCGACGGCGAGCGCGGCCAGCGGGATCAGCGCGCGACGGACGCGCGTCTTGGTGATGAGCTTCATCGGGCTCCCCTTGGAGTGTGACGGTGATGGGGCGCCACCTGACTTCCGTATCAGGAGGCGACGCCCTGATGATGGCACACCGTTCTGACACGAGTGACAGCACGGTAATCCTTCACACGTGTGCATTCGAGCCGTGGGGCCGCAGATCAATCGCCCTCAGGCAGCTGCGCCACAGCCGCTGCGCGGCACGCGCATCGATCGTGATACGAGCGGACCGGCCGTGCCGGTCGAGAGTGGACCCGGGCGGGATCGAACCGCCGACCTCCTGGGTGCGATCCAGGCGCGCTCCCAACTGCGCTACGGGCCCGTGGGGTCGTGAGTGTACCCAATTGGCGCCATCGGGCGCCGAGGGCCGCCTACTTGGCGAACTCGACCTTGATGGGCTCGCGCTCGGTCGGATCCTCAAGCTCGAAGAACGCGCGCGGCGAGAAGCCGAACGGCCCGGCGAGCAGGGCACCGGGGAACTGCTGGCACTTCGTCATGTAGGTCTGCACGTTGCCGTTGTAGACGCGGCGGGCGGCGCTGATCTGGTCCTCGGTGTTCGTCAGCTCGGCCTGCAACTGGGTGAACGACTCGACGGCGCGCAGCTGCGGATAGGCCTCGGCGATCGCGAAGAGCTGGCCGAGTGCCTGCGTGAGCAGCCCCTCGGTCTTGGCGGCCTCGGCCGGAGTGCGCGCGCCGATCGCGGCCGCGCGAGCCTTGGAGACGTTCTCGAAGGCCTCGGTCTCGTGCGTGGCGTAGCCCTTGACGGTCTCGACGAGGTTCGGGATCAGGTCGTGACGGCGCTTGAGCTGCACGTCGATTGTGCTCCACGCCTCGTCGCACATGTTGCGGAGCTTGACCAGACCGTTGTACGTCGCGAGGACGATCAGCGCGAGGATGACGATCAGAACGATGACGACGATGACGATGATCATGCGCTCATCCTAATGCGCTATTTCGGTTGTGTCACGTTGCGGAGCGGATAAGTCCCAGCAGCGCGCCGACGCCGAGCTCGATCGGCGCCTCGGCGATCCACTCGTCGGTGCGGTGCGCATGGTCGCCGCGGGTGATGCCCACGCCGAGTGAGGGGATGCCGCGCGCGAGTCCTGCGTTCGCATCGGTCGAGGCAAGATGCTCCTCGGCCGCACCCAATCCGACGGCCGCGCGCGCGGCGCGGGCCAACTCCACGAGTGGCTCGTCCGGGTCGTTGATGCCGCCCGGCCGGTTGCCGACCTGCTCGAGCTCGACGGTGATGCCATCGGGCACCGCGGAGATCGCGGTGCGCTCTGCGCGCGCGGCGGCGGCCTCGACGACGCGCTGATCCTCGTGGCGGATGTCGAGCAGGAGCTCGGCGTGGTCGGCAATCGCGTTGATCGCCGTGCCGCCCTGGATCGTGCCGATATTGACTGCCGCGGGCCGAGCAGCGTCGAGCACGCGCTCGCCGATGCCGACCAGGTGGTGCACGGCGCTCGGGCGGCCGCGATCGGTCCACGAATGCCCGCCCGGGCCCTGGGCGCTGATGCGATAGCGGATCGACGCGATGCCGCCCACCGCGAGGCTGTCAACGCCGTGGCCCTCGATCGCAACGAGCCCGCGCACGGACTCTCGGTCGAGCAGGGCGGAGACGCCGCGCAGGTCGCCGAGTCCCTCCTCGCCGACGGTGAACGCGATCAGAACAGGGGAGGAGGGCGAGGCGAGTACCAGCTCGCGCGCCACGTGCAGGAGCGTTGCGATGCCCAGCGCGTTGTCGCCGATACCAGGCCCGATCAGGCGCCCGTGCTCGCGGGCAACGGCAAGCGGCGTGTCCGCGGGAAAGACGGTGTCGAGGTGTGCGCACAGCGCCAGTGCCGGACCATCCTCGCCGATCCGCGCGACCACATTGCCGACGGCATCGAACGCGGCATCGAGGCGCAGCGCGTGCAGTCGAGCCAAGACCGCTTCGCCGCGCTCGCGCTCAAAAAAGGTCGGCGCGGGGACCAGACAGAACGTCTGCGCATCGTCGACGATGCGTGTCACGGCCTCAGGATCAGGAATTAGCGTCGAAGCCACGCGAAGAGGGTACCGGGAAAACCTGTTACACACGTGTGCGGTCGTTCCCGCAGATCGCGGCTACACTTCGGCTCTACCGATCGGCCCTCGGGCCTCGACCGGGAGATGCATATGGCTGAAGACCAGACCCTTTTCTCGTCCGTCATCGAGCAGCACCTGGCGCTCAAGCGCCGCAATGCCGAGCTCGAGCAGGACATGCCGCTGGAGGAGTTCATCCCCGCGGACCCGTTCGATAACCACGCGCTCTTCAAGACCGAGGCCGACGCCCAGTCCGAGGAAGAGGAGACCGGCGAGCACCCGGCCGTCCGCCTCGAGTGGGACGAAGACCCGCTGGTCGATCCCACGCAGGAGGTCGGCTGGTCCGAGACCACTGCCTCGGGCGAGTTCGACTGGGAGAGCTAGCCCCGTTGCGGCGCTGCGCCGCGGCTGTTCAGTTGGGATGAGCCAGGACGGCGCAAGCTGCTGCGCCGACGAGGTCTGCAGCAGCGAGCGCGCCTTCGATGTGCCCGGCGTGGTCGGGTCCCGTCTCCGTCGAGGCGAGCCAGATGCGCTCGTGGATCGCGTGGCGAAAGCGCGGATCGGCGTAGGTGCCGTAGTCGCCGAGTGCTTCCACGTGGGCGGGTGAGGTCCAGCGCTCGCCGCGCCAATCCTGTACGTGCAGGGTGCGCGGGTTGCGCGCATCCTGCCCGAACAGGTCCACGAGCTGGTCGACGATCGTGGCACGCGAAAGTGGCTCGGCCATCGGCATCGCGAAGCCGAACAGCGCTGCCGACTGGCCGCGTGGGCCACTCAGGTCGTGGAGCTCGCGCAGCGGCCCCGTGTAGCTGATCGCCGCGCCGGCAAGGCCGTGATCGCGCCAGAACGGCGTGGCGTACTCGGCGACGACCTTCGTCATCGCGCCCATCCAGACGGGCGTGCGAGCGGCAAGGTCGGCGAGCTCGTCCGGCAGCCCCGGCTCGAAGCGGATGTCCGTGATCGCGAGAGCGGGTGGGACGGCGACGACGGCGCAGCGGGCGCGCGACGTGCCTTCGCGGTGGTCGACCTCGACGTGGTCGTCGATGACCCGTACCCCAGCCACCGGGGTGTTGCAGCGCAGCGACGGGCCAAGGCGCTCGCTCAGTGCCAGTGCGAGGGACTGGGCTCCATCCTGGAAGCGCATGGCGGGCGCGTCGATCGGGTTGCCGGCAATGCGCTGCACGGCGCCGCCCGGCTGAAACAGCGCGTCGCCGGCGATGTGCTGGGCATGCGTGCGGATATCGAGTTCGCGCACGAGCGCCTGCACGCGGGTCTCGTCGGCCCAGAACCACGACGGGCCAAGGTCGATGGTCGGGTGCCCATCCGCATCCGCCACGGTCAGCAGGCGTCCGCCGACGCGATCGCGTGCCTCGAGGATCAGCACGTCGTAGCCCGCGGCGGCGATGCGCGAGGCAGTTGCGAGCCCAGTGATGCCGGCACCGATGACGATCGCGTCATGCGTGCCGTGCTCCGTGGGCGTCACCCGAGCTTCATCTCCTGGATGGTGTTGCCACCGTCGACGACAAACGGCTGGCCCGTCACGTACGACGCCTCGTCGCTGGCGAGGAAGCCGACGACAGCCGCGACTTCAGCAGCGCGACCGGGGCGGCCGACGGGTGTGTGCCCGCCGGCACGCACCTCATCGTCGGTCGACGAGGCGGTGTGGATCCAGCCGGGCGCGACCGAATTGCAGGTGATGCCGTTCGGGCCCTCCTCGAGCGCGGTGACGCGCATCAGGCCATCCATGCCGCCCTTGGCGGTCGCGTAGGCGCTGCTGCCCGCGATCGCGACGAGCGGGCCGGTGACACTCGAGACCATCACGATGCGCCCGTGCTCCTGCGTCCGCATGTAGGGGATCGCGGCGCGTGTGGTGTGGACCGCGGTCAGCAGCGTGATCTGCAGCTGGCGCTCCCAATCGGCCCACGGCGAATCGGCGAGGCTGGCGGACTCGAGCTCCTGGCCGACCTGGCTGAGGCCCGCGTTGTTGACGAGGATGTCGAGCCGGCCAAGTTCGCCGACGGCGCTATCGACGATGTCGCGCGCCTCGGCGGCATCACTCAGGTCGCCCGCAGTGCTGACCACGTCGAGGCCCTGCTGGGCGAGCTCGCCCGCGCGCTCGTGGATGCGATCCGTCGTGGATGTGATCACCACGCGGGCGCCCATCTGCGCCAGCAGGCGGGCGCTGGCAAAGCCGATGCCATCGGGGGAGCCGGCGCCGGTGACGAGTGCGGTGCGGCCAGCAAGCGAGAAGGGCGTAGTCATGCGGAGATTCTAGGCATGCGACAGGGATCGGCGAGACGCGGCACAATGCGTCCTGCGGGAGCGATCCCGCGCCTGGGGCCATAGCTCAGCTGGGAGAGCACCTGCTTTGCAAGCAGGGGGTCGTCGGTTCGATCCCGACTGGCTCCACTTTTTGGATTGGTACAGCTCGCGGGGAGAGCACCTGCTTTACAAGCAGGGGGTCGTCGGTTCGATCCCGACTGGCTCCACCTTTGATTTGGTGTGAGTGGGCGTGGAGAGCACCTGCTTTACACGCAGGGGGTCGTCGGTTCGATCCCGACTCGCTCCACTCTGTCGAATTCGGACCGAGGCGGAAGGTCGTCTGGACTCGTCCGAGCACGCAGCCTGAAACGGCCGCGGTTTTCTGCCATCATCGTCGCTCACCAAATTTGGGGGAGAGTAGGATGAGCAAGGAGACGGTCTTCTATCCGCGCATCGATGCCATGACGGACGATTGGATGGATCTCTTTGGGTACTTCGCGCCGGCCGTGGTTACCGAGACTGCTGCGGAATGGCGCGCGTGCCGAGAGACCGCCGCGCTCATGGACTTCTCGATGCTGCGCAAGGTCGAGATCGAAGGCGACGGCGCATTGGCCTTCGTCAATTCGCTCGTCACGCGTGATGTTGCGCAGCTCGAGCCAGGACAGATTGCGTACGGCGCGCTGTGCGACGACGACGGCAAGATGATCGATGACTGCACTGTCCTCGCACGCACCGACAATCGGGTGCGGTTCTGCGGCGCGAACGATCGAGACTTCCTTCTGTTTCAGGAAGAGGCGCCTGCGGGCATCACCGTGCGAGAGATAACGGACGCCTACCCCCATCTGTGCCTGCAGGGGCCGAAGAGCCGCGAGATCCTGCAGTCGCTGACGAGCAGCGACATCTCCAACGAGGCATTCCCGTACTACACCTTCCGCGAGGACATCGAGATCGCCGGTATCCCCGTCTTCATGACGCGGCTCGGGTACACGGCGGAATTGGGCTACGAGCTGTGGGTCGAGGCTGCGCACGCTATCACGCTGTGGGATGCTCTGATCGACGCGGGTGCGGCACACGGCATGGCGGTCATCGGGATGGTCGCGCTCGATCTGTTCCGCATCGAGGGCGGATTCATCATTGGTGGCGTCGAGTACGACTCAACGGTCTCGCCCTACGAGTGCGCCCTTGGCTGGTCCGTCAACCTGGAGAAAGACGATTTTCGCGGTCGCGAGGGGTGCGAACGAGACCGCGACGCGACGCGCCTGCGACTCACCAGCGTGACCCTCGAGCATGGTGGCGATGCAGCAAGTGGGGCGCCGATCATGATCGACGGCGAGGAAGTTGGGTTCATCACGCAGGCCGTTTGTTCACCATTTCTGGGTGGCCAAACGCTTGGGCTCGCGAAAATCGACCGTGATCGCATCACCGTTGGGCAAGCGCTGACGGCGCGCGTTGGCGAAGACGAAGAGGACGTGGCCGGCGAGATCGTGCAGCACCCGACCTACGAGAAGGAACGCCGCAAGGCGAAGCTGGGATAGGGCAGGCTGCGATATCCCCGCAGTGATGCTGCGACCGCTTGCGGACGCCTCTACACAAAAGTGCTGCAGCGCGCAAGTATTGACGTGCATGCCTGCGATCCCTAGGTTATCCCCCTGTTAACAAATGGGGGAGGATGTATGCGCACGTGGAGTAAATCTCTGGTGGTCGCCGTTGCGGTGTTCCTGTGCATCGGCGTGCCATCTGCAATCGCGTGCCCGGCAGGGCTGCCGGGCGCTTCGCGCTCGTTGTCGTTGGCGAATAACTCGGGCACTGATCCGTTCTACTACAGCGGGGGCGATGCCACCGGGACGACGAATTCCGGGAACCCGTGGCTGCCGAGCTATTCGGGCTTTATGTCCACGGACAGCAACACGTACCGCTTCGTTAACGTGAACGAGCAGGTCTTCACCATGATTGGTGAGGGCAAGCACGGTCTCTGGCGCATCCAGGAAGCGGGATTCATCCGCGAGTACCTGATTCCGGGCAAGACCGGTCTCAAGAAGGGCTTGGACGCCAACGATCCGAAGAACCTGGCCACGATCAAGAGCGATTACTCGAGCTTCATTGAGGGCGAGGGTGCAGACGCTGGCGAGTTCTGGGGTGGCTACCACTACCCGAGCGACGCCATCAATAAGAGCGGGACGCAGAACTTCGTTGACGTTGCCATCACCAGCCCGAAGTACGGCGGCAAGTACACGAAGCACGTGCCGATCGAGCTGCCGAGTTGGTACTGCACGATGTCGGGCTACACGTTCCCCGAGGCCGCTGACGCCATGGGCTTCGCGTTCAAGCAGAAGGGTGCGAACAAGATCGGTCCGCTTGGTGTGCGTGCCGGTCTCGACATCACGGAGCTCTACACGAACGTTCTCAAGCTCGAGCAGTTCCCCGATGCTCGCAGCTGGGTGAACGTTGGCTCGAAGCGGCATGTCCATTGGAAGGCCGTTGACGACAAGCGAACCAAGGCTGAGTACTACCTCGTTGAGCGTCCGTTCTTCAACGTGCCGTATCTCTTCGTCCTTGCTGTGTACGACAACACCGACAACAGCGACTTCCGGTACGTGCGTCCTGGTACGCGGTACTACGACTCGCTGGTCAAGCGTGGCTACACCGACCTCAAGACGACGGTCACGTCACAGCCGCGATTCGCCCTGCAAAACGAGGGTGGGCAGTACCACGTTGTCACGGGCACTGAGCTCTTCGGTGTCAACCATCCGAATCGTCCGAAGGACAATGGTTCGGGCGGAGCCTGCCCGATGAAGGGTGGCGACTGGGCGAACTATCCGAATCCCGCGGGTGGTTCTGCTTGGCCGACGCAGTATCAGGAGATCACGCCTCTGTGTGACGGCGTGCTGTTGGACATCAAGTTCTTCAACAATCTCAATGATCAGTCGTGGGACAACGAGACCATGTACCTGCCCAACGCAGCGAGTGGCTCGAAGAACGTGAATTACAAGGTGAAGCCGGGGTACTACGGCAAGTACACCGATCCGGTGCTTGTTGCTCACGGCGACAAGAATCCTGATGCACAGCAGATCTACGCAACGATCCCGATGGAGTTCGATTCGGTGCGTAAGCCTGTCGGCTATCGCAAGTAGCTCTTCAGGAACCGCGTGTTGATCGACCGGAGGGCCCGCCACGGCGGGCCCTCCGCCTTTTTTCGTCGATGCGATCGTGAGTTCGGAATGGGGGTCAAACCCCAAACGGAACCGGATTGCAGCGACGCCGAGGCTGCGGATTCGGACAGGCAACCGCGCCGGGCACAGGGCGCGAAGGGTGAAGAAACGCCTATCTGGCATCCCACGATGCGGAATGCGGCTACGTTTTATCCAACGCTCTGCAGAGGATCACTATGTCTACTGACTCCAACCCCCGCATGCACGCCGGCAACGGCCTTGAGGGCATCTCGATCGGCCCCAGCGAGATCGGACTCGTTGATGGCGAGAACGGCCAGCTGATCTACCGCGGCCACGACGCCGAGGTGCTGGTGCGCGAGAACTGCTTCGAGGAGGTCGCGTACCTCCTGTGGACCGGCCGCCTGCCCAACGAGGCCGAGCGCCAAGAGCTCCGCGACACCATCTTCGCGGCCATGCGCCACGTCTCCGACGACCAGTCGATTCTGAACACGCTCAATCCCGACGCGATCCCGATGGACTCGGTCCGCTCGGCGATCAGCGCTTGGGGCGCCACGCGCCACCTCGACGAGGGCGGCACGCTCGCCGACGCGCAGGCCGCGCTCGGCGCGATCGCCGGCTCCGTCGCGCTGCTCGGCGCCCGCCGCGCCGGCGTGACCCCGGGTGAGATCAAGGCCGACGACTCCGTGGCGCGCGCCTACCTGCGCGTGATGAACGGCGCCGAGCCGACGGACGCCCAGGTTGGCGCCCTCGACGCCTACCTCGTCCTGACGGCCGAGCACGGCATGAACGCCTCGACCTTCACCGGTCGCGTGATCGTCTCGACCGCCTCCGACATCGGCTCCGGCCTGGTCGGTGCGATCGGCGCACTCAAGGGCAAGCTGCATGGCGGCGCCCCCAGCCACGTCTCCTCGATGATCGACGAGATCGGCACCCCGGAGAACGCCGAGCCGTGGCTGCGCAACAAGATCGAGAACAAGGAGCGCCTGATGGGCTTCGGGCACCGCGTCTACAAGACGTACGACCCGCGCGCCCGCGCCCTCGGTGAGGTCGCCGAGCGCCTCGGCGAGGACGATCAGCGCCTGGCGCTCGCCCGTCACGTCGAGACGACGGCCCTCGAGCTGCTGCACGAGTACAAGCCGGATCAGCGCCTCTACACGAACGTCGAGTACTACGCGGCCGCCGTGCTGGAGACCATCAAGCTCGATCCGGGCCTGTACACGCCGACGTTCGCGGTGTCGCGCACGGCGGGTTGGACGGCGCACATGCTGGAGCAGATCGAGTATCCGCGCCTGATCCGCCCCCAGGTCGACTACGTCGGCCCGATGCCCAGCTGAACCCGGGCACCGCTAGGGTAGATAGCCGCAGCCAGACCGCGGCGGCGTACGAGATTCGCTGATTCGCGGCCTCCGACAATAAGGGCATGTTCAGCACGCGACCCCTTAAAGACTCCGCCGTTCCGACGACGCGGCATGGGCGAGTCGGGCTGTGCTGGACTGCGGCGGCAGCGGCGCTCGAAAACGCTGTCCAGAAATCCGGGCTGCGCGTACGCGGACTCATCCCCGCAGTGCGGCCTGCGATCAACGGGCATGGCGTTCCCCCGACGGGGTTGTTCGAGTGACGCTGCCGCCGCATGCACGTGTGTGGCGCGCGACACCGTTGACGGCCGGTGTCGCGCGCCCACCACGGCAGCTCGTAGTCGACGCTGTTGCATCACCCGCCGCGCTGGAGCTGGCGCCATGGCGATGACCGAGACGACACCGAGTGCGGTCGCGTCGCTTGGCGAGCTGGTCCCGCCGGGTCGCTGGACCATCGATCCGGATCATTCGACGGTCGGCTTCGTCGTGCGGCATCTTGGCATCACCAAGCTGCGCGCGCGACAAGCACGTCAAGGGCCCCGACTTCCTCGGCGCCGAGACGCACCCGCACATCATCTTTACGATCACTGGCGTGCGCCCGAACTCGGGGGACTACATCGTCGACGGCACGCTGGAGTTGCATGGCACGACGCACGACGTGGTGTTCCATGCCGTCAGCGGCGGCACCGCGAAAGACCCGTACGGGCACGACCGTGTCGGCATCGAGTTGACTACGCAGATTCTGCGCAGCGAGTACGGCATCACGTTCGATCCGACGGGCGCGCTCGTCAGCGATGCCGTGGATCTTGAGATCGATCTCTCGCTCGTGCGACAGCCCGAGTACCTACGCAACGCCGAGCGGCGCCACCAAGGGATCGCGAGCTAGTCGCGGATCGGCTCGGATTGCGGCTCGAGCACCTCAGCACCAATCGCCGCGCGAATTGCGGACAGCACCTCGTCGTCCTCGGGGTAGCCCTTATGGCCGAGCGCATGCTTGGAGTAGACCATCGTCCCGTTGATCTCCAGGTCGTAGATGCCGCCGCGACCCGGCACGAGCGTGAGCTCACTCAGGATCGGGCCCCAGCCTCTAAGGATCTTCGCCGCGAGACTCGCAGCGTGCGGCGTCGCCCCTCAAGGCACGCAGTACGTGAGTCGGATCGCGTGCGTCGGGTTGATCGCCATGGACGGGACTCTAGTCGCAGGGCCCGCTGCGCAGAAGGCCACTAGACTGGCGTCGTGACGAATGTTGACGAGACGAAGTGGCCCGAGCATGCGACGCGGGCCGAACGCCGCGAGCGGGGCAAGGCGGTGCGTTCGACGCTGCCGCTGAAGCAGCTTGCCGAGCTCGCCCCCGCGCCTGCTGAGCGTGACGCCGTCGCGCTCACCGTCGCCGCTGATGCTGATCGCCTGCCCTGGCTCGTGCCGATCCGGCACGGCCGCATGCTGCGCAGCGCCTTCACGTTCTATCGCGGGTCGGCAGGGCTGATGGCCTACGACCTCGCGCAGTCCGCGCACAGCACCCTCCAAGTCCAGATGTGCGGCGACGCGCACCTGCTCAACTTCGGCCTCTACGGCTCGCCCGAGCGCTCGCTGGTGTTCGATCTCAACGACTTCGACGAGACGCTGCCCGGACCGTTCTGCTGGGACGTCAAGCGTCTCGTGACCAGCATGGTGGTCGCCGCCCGCGACCGCGGCTTCAAGCCGAAGCAGCAGCGCGAGATCGCCCGCCTGACCGCCGAGCGCTACCGCACGGCGATGGCGGAGTTCGCCGCGCTGACTGCCCTCGAGACCTGGCATTCGCAACTCGAGGTCGATACCGCGGTCAAGGACGTAGCGGACACGGATTGGCGTCGCTTCATCGAGCGAGCTGCTGATCGTGCCCGAGGTAAGGACCACCTGCAGGCCGTGTCGCGCTTCACTGAGGTCGTCGACGGGCGCCGACGCATCGTTGCCGACCCGCCGCTGATCGTGCCGCTCAGCGACCTGCACGACCTGGTGGGTGAGGACCCCGAGGCACTCGCGCGTCACGTGTTCCTCGACTACCTCGCGTCGGTGCGCGACGACGTGCGCGTACTGCTCGACCGGTACACGTACGTCGACTCCGCCATCAAGGTCGTGGGCGTCGGCTCGGTCGGGACCCGCTGCGTGATCGTGCTGCTGCAGGGCGCCGACGAGAACGATCTCCTGTTTCTCCAGGTCAAGGAGGCTGGCGCGTCGGTGTACGAGCCGTACCTCAGTCCCTCGGCGTACGCGCACCATGGGCAGCGGGTCGTCGCCGGCCAGCGGCTCATGCAGTCGGCGAGCGACGCGTTTCTCGGCTGGGCGACAGGACCGTACAAGCGCGAGTACTACTGGCGCCAACTGCGCGACTGGAAGGGCTCGGCCGACGTTGAGCAGATGAACGAGAAGCTGCTGGGCCTGTACGGCATCGTCTGCGCTCGCACGCTGGCCAAGGCGCACGCGCGGTCGGGCGACCGCATCGCGCTGGCCGCGTACATGGGCTCCTCGGGCCGCTTCGACGCTGCGATGGTTGCGTTCGCGGAGGCCTACGCCGACCGCAACGAGCAGGATTACGACGCGCTCAAGGCTGCAGTCGCCGACGGTCGCGTCGAGGCGCGCGACGACGCCGACGATATCGTCAAGTAGCAATGGGTGTCAGCACATCTGAGTCGCCGCCGCGTGGCGTCGTCATTCTCGCGACGCTGATCCTCGGCGCTGCCGTCGCGAACATGAACCTGTCGGTCGCCAACGTGGCGCTGCCGACGATCGGGCGCGATCTTGAGGCGTCGCAGGTTGCGCTCAACCTCGTGGCGGTGGGCTTCACGCTCGGTCTCGCGGCGTCGGTGCTCTACCTCGGCGCTGTCGCAGATCGCTACGGCCGTCGCCTGATGCTGATCGGTGGGCTCGCGCTGTCGATCCCGATGGCGCTCCTCGCTGCGTACGCGCCCAACATCGACATCCTCGTGATCGCGCGCATCGGGGGTGGCATCGCCGCCGGCATGGCGTTCCCGACCACGCTCTCGATCGTCGTCGCGCTCTTCAAAGGCCAGTCGCAGACCAAGGCGATCGCGATGTGGACCGGCATCGGCTGCGGCGCCTCGGCGCTCGGGCCCGCCATCGCCGGCTATCTCCTCGAGCACTACGGCTGGGGCTCAGCCTTCTCGCTGACGGTGCCGATCGCTGTCATCGCCCTCGTCCTCGCCATCCTCGTGATTCCGAAGCAGCTCGGCGAGGAGACGCGCCCGGTCGACCACCTTGGTGGCGTGTTGTCGGTCCTGGCGATCGGCCTGCTCACGCTGGGCCTGCACTTCGTCTCGGTGCCGACGAGCGTGCGGTTCGGTGTCATCGTGATGCTCGCGAGCGTCGTCGGGTTCGCCCTCTTCTTCTGGCGGCAGAAGCACGCCCCGAACCCGCTGTTCGATCTCGCGATCGCAGCGCGGCGCATCTTCTGGGTGGCTGCGCTGACCGGCCTGATCGTCTTCGGCACGCTGGTTGGCTCGATGTTCATCGGACAGCAGTACGTGCAGAACGTACTCGGGTACTCGACCTTCGAGGCCGGCTGTGCCGCCTTGCCGCTGAGCGTCACGATGGTGCTCGTCTCGCCGCTCGCCGCCCGCATGATCGAGCGTCGCGGATCGCGCGTCACCATGGCGGTTGGCGTGATCTTCGTGTTGCTGGGTATCGCCCTCATGTTCACCTGGCACGAGGGCGCGTCGTACCTGCCCGTCGGCGCGGCCTTCGCCGTGATCGGCATCGGCATCGGCCTGGCCGGCACACCGGCCTCGCGGTCGATCATGAGCGCGGTGCCTGCACATCGGGCCGGCATGGGCTCCGGCATGACCGATCTCCAACGCGACCTCGGCGCGGCCGTCATGCAGTCGATCCTCGCGATCTTCTTGACGCGCCAGTACACCGCGTCGGTCGATCAGCAGCTTGCGAGCCTGCCCGCGAGCGAACGCAGTGGCATCACGGAGAAGACTGCGAGCATCCTCAGCGAGTCGTTCGGTGGGGCACAGGTGCTGGCAGAGAAGTACCCGAAGTACGGCGATGCGATCATCGAGGGCGCCCGCCGTGCGTTTATCGACGGCTCGGCCGCCGCCATCATCGTCGCACTGATCGCCGTCTTGATCGGTCTGCTCATCACCTGGATCGGCTTCCCGCACCAGCAGCAGGAACTCGAGCTCGAGGCCGAGTACGCCAAGGAGCAGTAAGACGACGGGAACACCTCGAGGTGGCTCGGTCGGAAACGACCGATTCACCTCGAGGTGATCCCGTCGCCTAGTTGGATCAGCCTCGCCAGCAGCGGCACCGATTCCGAGACTCCTTGGAACCAGGCGACGCGATGACCTCGAGGTGAATCGGCCCTTTCGGACCGAGCCACCTCGAGGCCTTCGCGTCGTCAAGCGCGATCAGCCGAGCGGCTATCGCGTCGAAAAAAGAAGCTACTTCGCCTCGGCGATCGGCTTGCTCGGATCGAAGATCATCCAGGAGGCGTAGAGGCCGATCAGCGTGACGATGATCGCGATGACGCCGTAGACGAAGCCCGAGAAGGCGCCGGCTCCGGCGATGCTGACGATCACCGTGACGAGGTAGACCCAGAACCACGGGCGCTGCGTGCCGTTGAAGCGCGAAACGCCGCCAAGGCAGACCAGCGAGAAGATGTAGCCGGCGATCGGAAAGATCCACAGCAGCGTCCACCACGGGTTGCGGCCCGACAGGCGCGCCCATCTCGTGAAGTTGAGAAACGGGATGAAGGCGAGCCAGCCGTTCGAAACGCCGGATACCTCGCAGGTCCGCATCACGCGGATGCCGATCACGATCCAGCCGACGATCGTAATCAGACTGAGAATGATTCCTTCGGTTGCGCCCATTGCTTTCGCTCCTCGGTTATTGCGGGGGTACGAGGCGACGTACGCGAAGGGGCGCGCAAATCCTGCCGCTGTTGCACAAACGCAAGAGGGGGCGGTGCCGGAGCACCACCCCCTCGGGTATTGCGTCGTGACGAGCGCGACTACGCGGCGGCGGGCTGCGTGATCGGCTTCGTCGGGTCGAAGATCATCCACTGCGAGGCGATCTGCAGGACCGCGAGGATGATCAGGGCGATGATCAGCCCCACGCCGCTGAGGATGCTGGTGACACCCCAGCCGCCGAGCGTGACAATCAGGAAGAGCCAGAACCACGGGCTCTGCGTCCCGGTCTGCTTCGAGATGACGTTGAGCCAGATCAGTTCGAGGATCACGCCAACGAGCGGAATGATGAACAGCAGCACGAGCCAGGGATTCTTGCCGGCGAGGCGCGCCCACCGCGTGAAGTTGAAGACCGGGATAAACGCCAGCCAGCCCATCGAGACGCCGGAGGCGTTGCAGAGATTCATCAGGCGGATGCCGACGATGATCCAGCCGATGATGCTGACGATGCCGAAGATCGAGAGTTCAGTAGTGCCCATGAGTCCAACCCTCCGTTGGAGAACGTGCGTATTAGGTCGCAGTTTCGTGTAACCGGGGGAAATCCTGCCTCCGAGCGGGCGCGGTTCGGTAGCATCGACGGGAGATGGCAGGCGACGGCGATATCCAGTGCGGCCTCTGTCGCCGCAATCTCTTGACGGGTGAGCGATCGCATGGCTATCTCGACGTGAAGTCGGGGCAGCAGGTGATGGTCTGCTCGCTGTGTGTCGAACGTGCCGAGAAGAGCGGCTGGCAGTTGCTCGACGATGAGCCGGTGCAGGTCGCCGCGATTGCCGACGACGCTGATCGCACCGTGCGGTTGTTGAAAGCGCAGGTCAACGCCTTGCAGTCGCAGCTTGAGACGGCGGTCGAGACGATCGAGGAGACGCGCGATCATTCCTCGTCGCACGAGACGGAGCTCGACACGCTGGCGGCGCGACTGACGGATGCCGAGACGGAGGGCGCAGCGTTGCGAGCCGGCGTTGCCGAGTTGGAGCGCCGCCTGGAGCAGGCGCAGCACGCGCTCGAGGAATCGCAGGCCGCACAGCAGACCGTCATGCGGGCGCGTCGTCGCGAGGCCGATGCGGTGTACCTCGAGGGCATTGCGGCCGAGGTCTTCAACCGTGCGCCGCAAGCCGCCACCATCGGTCTGCTCGTCGGCCTGCACGGCACGCCGGCGGTGCGTCTCGATGTTGAGGGCATCGAGTTGCCGCGGCGCGTGCACATCCAGTTCGGCTGGCCACAGGGTGGGCGTGACTACCGCGTTGATGTCGATCTCGTTGCCCGCCGCTTTGATCTGATCGACCTCGTACCAGGCAGTGATGGGCGGCTCGTCGAATTGACGGAGCCGTTCTACGCGAACGCGGAATGGATCGACGGGCGCATCGTCGCAGCACCAGCCGAGCCCACGATGATGTAGCGCGCCTCGGGCGCACCGGGCGCGCGGATCGGTGCGCGTCTCGCGTGTGTCTGCGTGGTTGTAGGTCGAGCGCGTCGCTCGTCCGTGCACGCATGGTCGGCACGGTGCGGGCATGCGGCGCGGCCAGTCCACCATCGAGCTCCTCGTCCTACTTGGCGTGGCACTTGGACTGACGCTGCTCATCGCGATCGCGGCGCGAGCCGACGGCGACTCGGTGCGCCGACACCTGATCGAGTCGATTCCGGGGCACCGCCCAGAGCGCCGCGACGATCGTTGGGCCCTGCGCAGCGATCCGTACGGCCCGCTGATCCGCCGCTACGTCCCGACGATGATCCTCGAGCGAGACCGCTACAACGAAGACGCGGCCGTCCCCTCGGACCCGGGCGTGTGTCGCAAGCCGTGGTGTGCGGCGTTCGGCACAGGGCGCCCGACGATGTTCACGCACGTGGTGCGCCAGTCGGGGAGTGCGGCGAGCGCGGGTGTTGTTGTGGGTAGCGCGAGCGGTGGTGGTGTGGGGGTGGGTGGTGGTGGTGCGCAGGGCGTGACGTACATCCAGTACTGGTTCTACTACCCCGACTCGAAGACGCTGCACGTCCCGGTGGCTGACCTGCAGGGCTATCACCGCGACGACTGGGAGGGCATGATCGTCCGCATCCCCGACGACGGTGAGCCCGCCGCGCGCGTGACGGCGCACCAGGGCTTGGTGGGTGCAGCTCGCGGCTGGACGGCAGGTGCGGGCGGTGTCACGGTCGCCGCCGACCCTGGCTGGCGCCCGATCGCCGCGCACCCCACGATCTACCGTGCCGCGGGTTCGCATGCCAACGGCTTCACCCGCGACGGCATCGACCTGCCACTCGACCGCTGGAACGGCGACCTCGGCACGATCCCCTGGCAGCGCTTCACCCTCATCGCGGCCGACACAGCCCCAGCCCTGCGTTTCCGCTACGACCCCGCAGCGACGCCACCTTGGATGAAGGCCCTCTGGGCCAACCCCGAAGCGTCGGGCACGGGACGATCGCTCACGCGTGCGGGTCGATCGCTCACGCGTGCGGGCCGATCGCGCTTGACGACGGGAAGGCCTCGAGGTGGCTCGGTCCGCAAGGACCGATTCACCTCGAGGTCATCCCGTCGCCTCGGAGACACACCCCATGGCTAACCCGAGACGCCACGACAGTCCGAACGAGCTGGTGCACGTAATCGCACACAGCGTGCATCGCGATCGGCTCTTCCCGGACGCAGGTTGGATGACCCAGTTCGAACAGCTCTTTGCGATTGAGGCAGAGGACCGCTCATGGGATGTCTGGAGTTACTGCCTGATGGGCACGCATTACCACCTCTTGCTTTCCACTCCCGACTGCAGCCTCTCGGCTGGCCTGCAGCGCCTGCACCTTCGAATGTCGATCGAGCGCAACCGAAGCGCGCAGCGAATGGGGCGCCTGTTCTCCTCACGGCACCGTGCGATCAGCATCCGCGATAACGACCATCTCGCTGCTTGCCTGCGGTATATCCCGATGAATCCGGTCAAAGCTGGGCTCTGCGCACATCCGTCTGAATGGCAGTGGGGGTCGTTTCGAGCAATCGCGGGTTACGACATGGCTCCAGATTGGATTGGCGTGAGCGAGGTGCGGCGGTTTCTTGCGGTGTCGACACCGGCCGAGCTCGTGAATTGGGTGACGCAATCCAAACGGGCTCAACCGCCGTTGACGGAGCGCGACTGGAAGCGTTATGACGTTGAACGCTGCCTGTTAGATGGCAAGACGCGTGAGCAGATTGCAGGCGAGTTGGGAATCTCTGTGCGCTGGGTTGAGCGGTTGGCTTCGCGGTCTGGGTTGACGTCGGCTGGAGGCCTCCGCGAGACAGAGTGATGGTCCTAGGCGACGGGATGACCTCGAGGTGAATCGGTCCTTTCGGACCGAGCCACCTCGAGGCCTTCCCGTCGTCCGTCGTTCCTTGAGATGAATCAACCCACCTCGAGGCCTTCCCGTCGTCCGTCGTTCCTTGAGATGAATCAACCCACCTCGAGGCCCTCCCGTCGTCCGTCGTTCCTTGAGATGAATCAACCCACCTCGAGGCCTTCCCGTCGTCCACGGCGCCTCGGAGTGAACCTGGATCCCTCGGGGTGAACCAACCCGCCGCGTCCGATAGGTCGACTAACGTCAGTGCTCGACCTAGTCCGCCCCTTTAACCCGGTCCTGTGAGGCCGGGAAGGAGCCCTGATCGAATGCAGTACGTCTCCCGCGACCGGCGCGTGCGCCGGTGAGCAGCCAGAGGACGCGCACCCTTCTTGACGCTGATCAGATTTCGCGCACGCTTGCGCGGATCGGCTCGGAGATCGTGGAGCGCCACCCTGATCTGACGAACGTGCACCTCGTTGGCATCCGCTCGCGTGGCGTGCCGATCGCTGAGCGCATCCGCGATCGCATCAAGGACACGACGGGCGTCGAGGTGCCGGTCGGGGCAGTGGACATCAGCTTTTACCGCGACGACGTGGGCCTGCGTGCCGACGGCGAGGATCGCATCGGCGACCACCCGGTGGTGGGCGAGACGGTGTTCGACGCGCCGGTTGAGGGCGCGACGATCGTGCTCGTCGATGACGTGCTCTACACGGGGCGCACCGTGCGGGCCGCGATCGACGCGATCTTCGATTACGGCCGCCCGGCCTGTGTGCAGCTGGCGGTGCTGGCCGATCGTGGGCATCGCGAGCTGCCGTTTCGCGCCGACTTCGTGGGCAAGAACCTGCCGACGCAGGCGGGTGAGCGCGTGCGCGTGCAGCTGATGGAGACGGATGGGGTGGACGAGGTCGTGTTGATCGGCGGAGAAGGGGACAAGGCATGAACGACGGCAGACGGCATCTGCTCAGCATGAGCGACGTGGACGACACGGACATCGAGCGCATTCTCGAGACGGCGGCGGGCTTCGAGGACGTCGTCGTGCGCGACGTGAAGAAGGTGCCGACGCTGCGCGGCCGCACGGTCGTGAATCTCTTCTACGAATCGTCGACGCGCACGAGCTCGAGCTTCGAGCTGGCTGCCAAGCGCCTCAGCGCCGACGTCGTCAGCGTCAAGGCCGTCGGCTCGAGCGTCGATAAGGGCGAGTCGCTGAAGGACACGGTCCGCACGCTCAACGCCTACAAGCCGAACATCATCGTGATCCGCCACCCGCAGATCGGCGCCGCGCACTTGACCGCCAAGTGGTCGGACGCGCATGTCGTCAACGCGGGCGACGGCAAGCATCAGCATCCCACGCAGTCGCTGCTCGACCTGTACACGATCAAGAAGCGCCTCGGACGCCTGAAGGACGTGAAGGTCGCCATCGTCGGCGACGTCCTGCACAGCCGCGTGGCGCGCAGCAACATCGAGGGCTTTCAGATGATGGGCCTCGACGTCACGCTCGTTGGCCCGCCCGCGCTGATCCCGCCGGGCATCGAGGAGGCGACGGGCGTGAAGGTCTCCGACGATCCCGAGGCGATGAGCGAGGCCGACGTCATCTACGTCCTGCGCATGCAGCACGAGCGCATGGAGCCGGGCCAGAACTTCGTGCCAACGCTGCGCGAGTACGCGCGCGCCTGGGGCGTCAACAGCCGGCGCGTGAAGCCCGGCCAGGTTGTCATGCATCCGGGCCCGATGAACCGCGGCGTGGAGATCGCGCCCGATGTCGCCGACTCCGGCGTGTCGCTGGTCGAGGACCAGGTCGAGGCCGGCCTGATCGTCCGCATGGCGGTCCTCTACGACCTGATGAACCGGCCGAGTATCGGCACCGTGATCGACTTCCGGGAGCGCACCGGCGAATGGGGTGCCGCATGACCCGCCTCGAGATGATCCCGGCCGACAAGGCCACCGTCGTCATCACCGGCGCCCGCCTGCTCGATCCGGTCGAGGGCCTTGACGTGACGGCCGAGCTGCTGATCGTCGACGGCGTGGTCGCCCAGATCGGCGACAGCGTGGAGCGCCCCGAGGGCGCGCGCATCGTCGACGGCTCGCGCTGCACCGTCTTGCCGGGCCTCGTCGACCCGCACGTGCACCTGCGCGTGCCGGGCCAGGAGTACAAGGAGGACTGCGCCACGGGCTCGGCCTCTGGCGCGGCGGGCGGCTACACGACGATCCTGTCGATGCCGAACACGGCGCCGACGATCGACACGGGCACCACGCTCGAGGCCGCACTCGATCGCGCCCGCGAGATGGCCGTCATCCAGACGGGCTTTCTCGCCGCGGTCAGCATGGACCGCGCGGGCGAGTCGCTGACGGAGATGCGCGACCTCGCCGCTCGCGGCGCGGCCGGCTTTACCGACGACGGCTCGCCGATCGCGAGCGCACGGCTGATGCGCCGCGCCCTGCAGTACGCGCGGCCGCTCGACCTGCCGATCGCGCTGCACGAGGAGGAGCCCACGCTCACCAAAGGCGGCCACATGCACGAGGGCGCCATCTCGGCAAAGCTCGGCCTCGGCGGCTGGCCCGGCATCGCGGAGACGCTGATGGTCGCGCGCGATATCCGCCTGGCCGAGCAGGAGGATGCGCGCATCCACCTGCAGCACATCTCGATTCGCGAGAGCATCGAGGAGATCGCCCGGGGCCGCGAGCGCGGCGTGCGCGTGTCGAGCGAGGCCAGTCCACATCACCTCGTGCTGACGGACGCCTCGGTACGCACGCTGAGCGGCAACTTCAAGATGAACCCGCCGCTGGCCAGCGACGACGATCGCCAGGCGCTGATCGACGGCCTGCGCGACGGCATCGTCGACTGCATCGCCACCGACCACGCGCCGCACGCGGTGCACGAGAAGGAGGTCCCCTTCGAGGCCGCAGCCTTCGGTGTGACCGGTCTCGAGACGGCGCTGCCGGTGCTGATTCAGGAGCTCGTCGAGCCCGGCCACGTGCCGCTCGCGACGATCCTTCGCGCGATGACGGAGGGCCCGTGCAACGCCTTCGACCTCGAGCGCCCGGCGCTGCGCGTCGGCGCACCGGCGAACCTCGCGATCTGGGATCTCGAGCAGACGTGGAAGGTCGGCGACAAGCCATTCAAGAGCAAGAGCGCGAACTCATGCTTCCTCGGCCGCAAGGTCAAGGGCCGCTGTCTGCTGACGATCAGCGGAGGGCAGCTTGCCCACGATGAGATGGACGCGAAGGGACTGGGGGTGGTCGCGTGAGTGCCGCATACTTGCTGCTCGAAGATGGGACCCGCTTTGACGGGGAGGGCGCGGGCGCGATTACGACCGCGCTCGGCGAAGCGGTCTTTACGACGGGCATGACGGGGTATCAGGAGACGCTCACCGACCCGTCGTTCAACGGCCAGATCATCACGTTCTCGGCGCCGATGATCGGCAACTACGGCATCGAGAGCGACGTCGGCGAGTCGGACCGCGTGCAGGCGATCGGCATGGTGTGCCGCGAGGCGCGCAACGCCCAGCCGCCCGGCCGTACGGGTCTGCTCGACTGGCTGGCCGACAACGGCGTGCCGGTGCTGTTCGGCATCGACACCCGCGCGCTGGTTCAGCACCTGCGCGACCATGGCGCGCAGCGCTCGGCGCTCGTCACCGACGGCACCACGCCGGAGGAGGCGCAGAAGCTGATCGCCGCCACGCCGGAGATGGCGGGCCAGGATCTCGCGGCCGGCGTCTCGCGCCCGCGTCGCGAGCAGGACCCGACCGACGGCGCCACGCGCTGCACGGTCGCGCTGCTCGACTACGGGGCCAAGGACTCGATCGGCGATCTCGTCGCCGAGGCCGGCGCACACGTGGTGATCGTGCCCCACGACGCGACCGCAGCCGACATCGCCGCGATCAACCCCGACGGGATCCTGCTGGCCAACGGACCGGGCGACCCGGGCGCGATGGACGCGCACGTTGCCAACGTGCAGGCCATGCTCGAGCTCGGCGTGCCGGTCTTCGGCATCTGCCTCGGCCACCAGCTGCTGGCGCGCGCGCTCGGCCTCAGCACGTACAAGCTGCGCTTCGGCCATCGCGGCGCGAACCATCCGGTCCTCGAGACCGAGACGGGCCGCGTGCTCGTGACGAGCCAGAACCACGGCTTCGCGGTGCAGGCACCCGACGCCGCGGGCGACGTGACGATCACGCACAAGAGCCTCTACGACGACACCGTCGAGGGCCTGCGGCTCACCGGCCGCCCGGTCTGGAGCATGCAGTTCCACCCCGAGGCCTCGCCCGGACCGCACGACGCCCGCGACGCCCTCGTCTCGTTCGTGGACGAAGCCGCCGCCTACCGCGAGGGACGGCAGTCGTGAGCGCGGCGTGTGCATGCCTGCGCAGCGTGAATCGACGTGCGTTCCGGGTCGGGATGCTCCAAAGGGGTCAGACCCTTTTGGAGCATGCGCTACGCGATGCGTGGGCGACCGTTTTCGTGCATGCTCCAAAAGGGTCTGACCCCTTTGGAGCATCCGAGGCGATCCACGCCACGAACCTGACTGCTCGGATTCCGGTGGCGCATGCAGGCGCCGAGATCTACGCCATACCTCCGACAGCCGGGACTCGAGCCCGAACCCCGATCGCCCGACTGGAGACCCGCTGATGCCGCGCCGAGACGACCTCAAGAAGATCGCCGTCATCGGCTCCGGCCCGATTGTGATCGGGCAGGCCTGCGAGTTCGACTACTCGGGCGTGCAGGCCCTGCGCGTGCTGCGCGAGGAGGGCTACCAGACCGTCCTGATCAACTCGAATCCGGCGACGATCATGACCGACCCGGGTTGGGCCGATCGCACGTACATCGAGCCGCTTGACGTGGAGGGCATTGCCGGAGTGCTGCGCACGGAGCGCCCGGACGCATTGCTGCCCACGCTGGGCGGCCAGACGGCCCTCAACGCCGCGCTGGATCTGCAGGCCGCGGGCGTGCTCGACGAGCTCGGCATCGAGCTGATCGGCGCGTCGATCGACGCGATCCGCACGGCCGAGGACCGCGAGCTGTTCGCCCAGACGATGGCCCGCATCGGCCTGCGCACCGCGAAGGGCGAGACGGTCACGAGCGTGGAGGAGGCGGAGAAGCTGGTCGCCGACGGCACGCTGCGACTGCCGATGGTGATCCGCCCGGCGTTCACGCTCGGCGGTGAGGGCGGCGGCTTCGCGGCCGACCTCGACGAGCTGCGGCATTTCGTCGGCAAGGGCTGCAGCGCGAGCCCGATCAGCCAGGTGTTGATCGAGGAGTCGGTCAAGGGCTGGGGCGAGTTCGAGCTCGAGGTGATCCGCGACAAGAACGACAACGTCGTGATCGTCTGCTCGATCGAGAACCTCGACGCGATGGGCGTGCACACGGGCGACTCCGTCTGCGTCGCGCCCGCAATGACCCTGAGCGACCGCGAGTTCCAGGCGCTGCGCGATGCCGCGGCGATGGTGATCCGCGCCGTCGGCGTGGAGACGGGCGGCTCGAACGTGCAGTTCGCCCTCAACCGCGACACCGGCGACATCGTCGTGATCGAGATGAACCCGCGCGTCAGCCGCTCGAGCGCGCTGGCCTCGAAGGCGACGGGCTATCCGATCGCCAAGGTCGCGACGAAGCTCGCGATCGGCTACACGCTCGACGAGATCCCGAACGATCTCACCCAGACCACGCCGGCCAGCTTCGAGCCCACGCTCGACTACGTGGTCACGAAGCTGCCGCGCTTCGCGTTCGAGAAGTTCGCGGGCTCGGAAGACACCCTCACCACGCAGATGAAGTCCGTCGGCGAGGCCATGGCGATCGGCCGCACCTTCGCGGAGAGCTTCGGCAAGGCGCTGCGCAGCCGCGAGCTCGATGCCACGCCACGCTCCGAGGGCAGCCTCGAGATCGCCAAGTGGGATCGCTACGACCTGATCTTCAGCCGTCTGCGCGCAGGCTACGACCCGCTCGCACTGAGCGCCGAGAGCGAGATCCACCCGTGGTTCCTCGAGGAGTTCGCACGCATCGTCGCGGAGGAGCAGAAGGTCGCGGCGCTCGGCCTCGCCGGCCTCGACGCCACCACCATGCGCCGTGCCAAGCAGATGGGCCTGGGCGATGCCCAGCTCGCGAGCATCGTCGGCACCGACGAGAAGACGCTGCGCGATCATCGCCGTGGTCTCGGCGTGATCCCGAGCTTCAAGAGCGTCGACTCGTGTGCGGCCGAGGTCGAGGCGCGGAGCACCTATCGCTACTCCTGTTACGACGCGGTGGACGAGAAGGTCGAGGACGACCGCCCGAGCGTGATCATCCTCGGCTCGGGCCCGAACCGCATCGGCCAGGGCCTGGAGTTCGACTACTGCTGCGTGCATGCCGCGATGACCCTGCGTCGCCTGGGCTATGCGGCGGTGATGATCAACTGCAATCCGGAGACGGTGAGCACCGACTACGACACGTCGGATCGCCTGTACTTCGAGCCGCTCACGATCGAGGACGTGCTCGAGGTGATCGCGCGCGAGAACCCGGTCGGCGTCGTCGTGCAGTTTGGCGGCCAGACGCCGCTGCGCCTGGCGGAGCGCCTGCTGCAGGAGGGCGTGCCGATCCTGGGCACGCCGTTCGAGAGCATCGATCTGGCCGAGGATCGCCTGCGCTTCGGCGAGCTGCTCGACCGCACCGGCCTGAAGGCGCCCGACTGGGCGATTGCGGACGGCATGGAGCAGGCGGTCGAGATCGCCAACCGCATCGGCTATCCGGTGCTGGTGCGCCCGTCGTACGTGCTCGGTGGCCGCGCCATGCGCATCTGTTACGACGAGGCCACCTTGCGCGATGGTCACGTCGGTGCGTCGACGCTGGTCGATCGCTTCGTGGAGGACGCCATCGAGATCGATGTCGATGCCGTCTCCGATGGTCGCGACGTCCTGATCGGCGCGGTTATGCAGCACGTCGAGGAGGCCGGCATCCACTCGGGCGACTCGGCCTGCGTGATCCCGCCGCTGTCGATCGGCGCGGCCGTCGAGGCCGAGGTGCGGCGCCAGACGATCGAGCTCGCGCGCGCCCTCGGCGTGGTTGGCCTGGTCAACGTCCAGTACGCCATCCGCGACGGCGAGGTCTTCGTGCTCGAGGCCAACCCGCGCGCGAGTCGCACGGTGCCGTTCGTCGCCAAGGCCACGGGCATCCCGCTCGTCGATGCCGCGGTGCGCGTGGCGCTGGGCGAGCGCGTCGAGGACCTCAACATCGATGAGGCCACGCCGGGCATGGTCAGCGTCAAGGAGGCCGTGCTGCCGTTCGCGCGCTTCCCCGGCGCCGATGCCCTGCTCGGCCCCGAGATGCGCGCCACGGGCGAGGTGATGGGCACGGGCCCCGACTTCGCCACGGCGTTCGCCAAGGCGCAGCGCGCGGCCGGCCAAGCCCTGCCGAGTGCGCATCCGGACGGCACGACGGGTGTGGCGCTCACGGTCAACGACCGCGACAAGCCCGCCGCGGCGTCGATCGCACAGCAGC
>JBAXNN010000015.1:0-58038 GCA_037133755.1 Thermoleophilia bacterium | reverse complement strand
GTCGGTCGGTCATCGTGGACATTATGGGCCCGGACCCCGCCCGTGATTCGGGATCTGGCCGCCGCGAGTTCGGATCGTGCCCGCCGCCCGCGCCTGCGGCGCGTCGGTCGGTCATCGTGGACATTATGGGCCCGGACCCCGCCCGTGATTCGGGATCAACTTTCAGCTGAGGATCCAGCCTTATGGGTCCGGGCCCATAATGTCCACGATGACCGACCGTCTCCGCGTCCTCTTCATCGCGTTCTACTACCCGCCCACCAGCGGCGGCGGCGTGGAGCGCACGATCCAGTTCTCGCGGCGGCTGCCGGAGCTCGGCATCGACGTCGAGATGCTGGTGCCGACGGACGCCAAGTGGCTGGCCGAGGATCCGGCTTCCGTCTCGCGCATTCCCAGCGACGTCGTGGTGCATCGCGTCAAGTACCGCGGTCCGTCGCTGCGTCAATTGCCGGGCGATCGCATCCGGCAGGCGCCCACGACCGCGCGCAAGCTCGCCGTGCGCGCCTCGCTCGCCCCGCAGCGCCTCTTCTTGCCCGACGCCAATGCGCCTTGGCTGGCCGACGTCGTGCCCGCCGCGCTGAAGCTGCTCAAGACCGGGCGCTTCGATGCGTTCATCACGACGACGCCGCCGCACACCGTGGCCGTCGCGGGTCGGCTGATCCGCGCGCGCACCGACGTGCCGTGGATTGCTGACTGGCGTGACCCATGGCTCACGCACGCCGACCTCGATCTGTCGCGCGCCGACGTCCGCGCCAAGCAGGCGGCGATCGCGCGGCTCGCTCGCTGGTGTGTAGATGGGATGGATGCAGCGAGCGTGGTTGACCACGCTGAGGATGAGGTGCGCGGCCTACGGCCAGATCTGCCGCTTGCGGTGATCCCCAACGGGATCGACCTCGAGGAGCTCGCCGCCGTCGAGCGCCATCCCGATCCCGACCACTGCACCTTCACCTTCACCGGCTGGTTCTTCGGCGACCGCTCGCCGCGCCACCTGCTGCAGGCCATCGCCGACCTCGTGCGCGACCGACCCGAGTTGCGCGATGTCGTGCGCCTGCGCTTCATGGGGGGCTTCCCCGATGGCGACCGCCGCCGCGTCACCGACCTCGGCCTCGACGAGCTTGTGGCGATCGAGCCGCCCGCCCCGCATGCGGACGCGCTGCAAGCGCAGGCCGACGCTGACGTCGCGCTGATCTTCATGCAAGAAGGCGGCGGGCACGGCGAGAAGTTCTTGCCCGGCAAGGTCTGGGAGCTACTTGCGTGTGGGCGCCCGGTGCTGGCGATGCTGCCGCCCGATGGCGCTGCGGCCCGTGAGCTGCGCGCCGTTGATGCCGCGATCGTGGCGCCCGATGATGTGGCGGGCGCACGGAACGCGGTCGAGCGCTACGTCGACGAGTGGAGTGCCGGACAGCTGCCGAGCCCGGTGCTTGCCGACGGTGTGCGCACGCGGATCTCGCGCCAGACCCAAGCCGAATCGCTTGCAGGCCTGATCCTCGCGACGGCCGGGCATCACGCGCCGGCACGTCCTTAGTGCGGCACCGCCGGATGCGAATGATCGGCCTGATGACGGCGCCGTAGAGTGATGAGGCACAGCGCTGCTCCGATCAGCGCGAATGCCGCGACGACCAGCATGGCGAGGTGCATGCCGTCCAGCCAGGCGGCGGCACCCAGGTCGGCCGCCTGTGCGCCCGCTGCGTCCGCGACGCGGCTGATCTCACCGCCGACCACGTCTTGGATCACCCGCGGCGCGTCGGCTGCAGGTGACGGCGCGGAATAGACGGCCTTGGTCTGGGCTGCCGCGATTGCGCCGAACATCGCCACGCCAACGACCGCGCCGATCTGGCGGAACGCCTGCATCGCTGCCGCGCCGACCCCCGCGCGCTCGCGTGGTACAGAGGCCATCATCACCGCTCCCGCAGCGGGGATGGCGAGCATGATGCCGATACCGAGGATCACCTCACCGACGATCAGGCGCGTGAGCGAGCCGCCCACGGGTAGCGCGGCAAACACCACGGCACCGACGGACATCAGGACCATCCCAACAGCCATCGAGGGGAGGGCGCCGAACCGCTTCGTGATCGGACCGGCGAACACCGCGACCACGGTGAGTGTCGCCGCGAGCGGGATGAAGAGGAGACCGGCGGTCTGCGGTGGCTTGCCGAGAATCCCCTGCAGGTACAGCGTGAGAAACACCATGATCGCGGGGTAGGCGTAGACGATCATTCCGATCACCGCACCGAGGGCGAACCCGGGTTCGCGAAAGAACGAAAGCGGCAGCATCGGCTCGGGCGCACGCCGCTCCCAGAACACGAATCCGCCCAGGCAGACCATGCCGAGGCCCGTGATCGCGCAGTCGGTTGCGGAGATTCCGGTGGTTGAGCCAATCAGTCCCCAGGAGATGAGAAGGATGCCCAGCGTCGAGAGGATCGCTCCGCCGACGTCGAGGCGGCGGGGTGACGGGTCGCGCGTTTCTGGAACGAGCGCGTACACGAGCGGCAGGAGGAGGAGCCCGAGCGGCACGTTGACCCAGAAGATGCTCGACCAGCCGAAGTGCTGCACGAGGACGCCGCCGGCGATCGGCCCGATCACGATGCCGATGCTCGAGAACCCGGACCAGTAGCCGTACGCCGTCGGCAGGTGCTCATTGCGGAAGGTCGCGCCGATGATGCCCATCGAGAGCGGCACGAGGACGCCCGCGGCGAGCCCCTGCACCGTGCGGCAGGCGATCAGCACCTCGTCTGACGGCGCGAGGGCACACGCTGCAGAGGCGAGGGTGAACACGGCGATGCCGATCACGAAGACCCGCCGCCGGCCGAGGCGATCGCCCAGCACCCCGGCAAGTGGAATCGCCGCGGCCAGCGCCAAGAGGTACGAATCGACAGTCCAGAGGAGCGTCGCCGGGGTCGTGCGCAGATCCTTCTGGATCGTCGGGAGCGCGACGTTCACGATCGTCGAGTCGAGCTTGTACAACGCCACGGCCGCGCACAGCGGCAGCAGGGACCACCACGGACTGCGCGTTGGTTCGGACTGCACCGGGTGATCCTACTGCGGAGAGCTCAGTCAGCTGCGACGCAGGCGGCGCTTGATCGGACCGACCACGAGGCCCGCCACCTGCACCGCACCCGGCTTGGGGTCGCGAATGCTGAAGACGGGCTCTTCGATCAGGCCCGCGAGCGGCTTGATGATGCTGCCGATGCTCTCGCGCCCGCCGAAGCCGGCCTTGAGGTGCGGTACCGCGGCGACCCAGCGCTTGCCGTCGTGGCGGGGACCGGACATGACGCGTCCGACGGGCTCGCCGCAGGCGGAGCGGTAGCAGAGGCCGACGAGGTCGACGCCGCAGCGGCGCGCCAGCGAGTGCCATTGCCATGAGCGCAGGTTGATCTCGATCAGGCGGAACGAGCCGTCGCGCGGGTCGCGCTTGAATTCGATCTGGGTGATGCCGTCGAAGCCGCTCGTGCGCAGCAGTGCGTCGGCGTACGCGACTGCGGCGTCGTCCCAGCGGGCCTCGCCGACGCGGCAGGTACCGAAGATCGGTGGGCGCTGCACGAGCTTGCGGCCGCAGAACGTGCCGACGGCCTGGCCGCCATTGGTGCTGAACGAGCCGACGGTCCAGAGCGCGTCGTCACCACCGGGGATGACCTCCTGGAAGATCGCGCGGTCGCCCGTCGCCGCGATGCGCTCGTAGCCATCGACGAGCTCGGCCGGCGTGTTGGCGAGGATCACCTGGACCTTCTCGGCGTGCTTGAAGTCGATGCCGATGCTCGGCTTGGCGATCGCCGGATACGGGATCTGCGCGGCGGCGGCCTCGGCCTCCTCGCGCGTGGTCGGCATGAAGGAGCGCGGCACGGGCACACCGGCGCGCTCGGCCAGCTCGATCTGCGGGATCTTCGCCATCAGCGGCTCGATGACGTCCCAGTGCGAGCCGGGCAGCACGAGCGGCTTGATGCGATCGGCGTGCTTCGAGACCGCGACGAGGTGCGCGTCGTGCGTGGGGAAGAGAACGCCGGTGCGGCCCGTCAGCGCGGCGAGCTCGGCGAGGACGTCGATGAAGCCCTCCTCGTCGACGGCTGGATCCGGTGCCAGCACGGGGGCGACGCCGCGCGACCGAAAGCCGAGCGCGCCCTTGCGATGGTCCACGACGATCACGGGCGCACCGGCATCGCGCAGCGCGCGCGCCGAGGCAAGGCCGTTGGTGAAGCCCACGTCGAGCACGATGCCGAGCGGCTGGTTGGGGCGCTCGGCGAGTACGCGGCGAATGCGCTGGGTGGTGGCGGCGTCGATCACGTGGTGAAGGGTAGTCGCGGTGCTCCCAACCCTGCTGCTGGTGGGTGCGGAGGGCAGGACGCGGCATGATGCCGTTGGACTGCTCAAGGGAGACACGATGGGACTCAGCGAAGACCGCGCGGCAATGCGCACCAAGCTCGGCACGTGGGGCGTGTGGATCGGCCCGCTCACTGCCGTGCCGGCTGCACTTGGCCGCCCGACTGCTGCTGCAGTCGAGGACCTCGGGTTCACGTGCCTCTGGTACCCCGAGGGCATGGGCGTGCGTGAGTCGTTCTCGAACGGCGCGGTGCTGCTGGGTGCGACCAAGAAGATCATGGTCGCCAGCGGCATCACGAACGTCTGGGCCCGTGACGCTCTCGCCTCGGCGAGCGCCTCCCGCACGCTCAACGACTCGTTCGACAACCGCTTCCTGCTCGGGCTCGGCGTCAGCCATCCGCCGCAGGTCGACCCGCGCGGCTCGACGTACCTCAAGCCCGTCGCCAAGATGCGCGAGTACCTCGAGCAGCTCAACACCGATGATTTCAACTCGCCCGACGTCGGCCAGGCCGCCCCGGAGCCCGTGCAGACGATCATCGCCGCGCTGCGCAAGCCGATGCTCGAGGTCGCCCGCGACCTATCGCTCGGCGCGCATCCGTACCTCGTGCCGGTCGAGCACACGGCGAAGGCCCGCGAGATCCTCGGCCCCGATCCGCTGCTGATCCCCGAGCACAAGGTGATCATCGAGACCGACGCCGACAAGGCTCGCGAGCGCGCCCGCGCCGCGATCGGCTGGTATCTCGGCATCGAGAACTACAAGCGCAACCTCTTCTGGATGGGCTACACCGAGGACGACATCGCCAACGGCGGCTCGGATCGTCTGATCGACGCGCTCGTCGCGCACGGCGACGCCGAGACGGTCGTCGCCAAGCTCCGCGAGCACCTCGACGCGGGTGCCGACCAGGTTGCGATCCAGCCGCTCGGCGATGAGGCCGACCCGATGGGCATCGCGCAGCTGCAGGAGCTTGCTCCGCTGCTGAAGTAGTCGTCGCTCAGGTTCGGTTTGGAGTCGGACCCCAAACCGAACCTGGCCACGACTCAGTGCTCGGCGCCGCTACCCGCTGCGTCGGCGTGCGGATTCGAGCTGCAGCAGTGCTTCGGCTCGCTCGGCGCCACATCCATCGCGGGGCTCCGACGGAAGAACCCGCTCGGCTTGAGATGGAAGCCGGTGTGCTCCACCGGCATCACGGGCCAGTCCTCGGTCCGCGGGATGTGGTTCGTGCCGAACGTGTACCAGAGCACGACGTCCTCGTTCTCGAGGGGGCGATCCGCAGCCGTCCAGCGCGGCAGACCGTCGAGGCCCTCGTGCTGATACGGGTGGTCGCCCGCCGGATACAGCTCGTCGGGCCGCTGCGGCGTGACCCAGAGATGGTGGTACATGAACCGGGCGCGCTTGCCGATGACGGATTCGGGATCGGCCATCGGCCAGTTGGCGCCGCCGGGCATCAGCTTGTAGCCGACAGGCTTGCCCATGTGGTTGGTGCGCTCCGGGTTGACGACCTTCCAGAAGCGGCTTGCGAACGGGTCGATCACGCGCTTGGCCAGGCTCTCCGAGGCGAGCGGGAGTTCGCGCGTGGTGTACGCGTTGCCGGCAGGATTCTGCGGTCCCATCGGATGCGCGACCGCGTCGACCTCGTACACCGTGTTGCCGACGCCGTCGACGTCGAGGTCGAGGCGAGCGCAGAAGAGGTGCTGGTGATACGGCGCGAGGAGGCCCGGTTCGAGCTCCGTCGCCGACGGATTCTCCTCGCCGGGGATGGCGGCACGGGTCAGGACGATGCCGGTCAGCTTCGCTTCGAACTCGATCGTGCCGTCCTGGTGGAAGTACCAGAAGTAGCCGTACTCGTAGTTGTCGATCGTCGCGATCGAGGAGGCGACGAAGCGGCGGCCGCGGCGCACCTCAACGTGCCCGTCGGTGTCCGTGTGCTTCCAGAGGATGCCGACGTCCTCCTCGTGGAGGCAGATGCCCTGCTTGGTGACGTGCACCTCGCCGGCCGCATCGGCCACCGCGGTGTCGAGGTAGACGATTTCGCCGAGGCAGTCACAGCCGAGCGTGAGCGAGTTGGTGTAGTTGCCGAAGCCGAACTCACCCGTATCGAACGCGGCCTTGCGCGCCGCGCCGTTGATGCCCTGATCGCCGTACGGGATGACGAGCTCGGCGATCGACATGCGGTGCGCGATCTTGCGCTCGGTGCCCTCGTCGTCGAAGCGCACGTCGTGGATCACGAGGCCCTCGCGCTGGCAGTGGCCGAGGCGGAAGCGCCAGCGCTCCCACTGGATCTCCCAGCCGTCGACGGTGAACGACGCACCCTCGGGCTGGATGATCTCGAGCGGCTTGAGCTTCACGTCGCCGCCGGTCTGGCCGAGGCGGTACGGCCCGGGTGTCTGCGGCGTGGGGATGCCTTCGGTGTCCTCGACGTCCACGACCTCGGCGGTGTCGATCGCGACGATCGCGTGCAGGCCGCCAATCGGATGCGCGTACTGGTTGGCGTCGGGCGTGGGGCGGTGCCACATCGGCGTCCAGAACAGGCGGCGGCCGTCGTCGAGGTGCCCCGGCACGTCGATGCCGAACGGCCACGTCTCCATGTGCACCTGGCTCATGTCGGTGATACCGCGCTTGCGCAGACCCTCGAGCACGCGCGGGTCGCTCTTGGCAGCGGCGATGCACGCCACAGCCTCGGGCCCGAGCAGCGCGGCCTTCTGGCCGGGTTGCGGCTCCCAGCGGCGCACGGTGCCGTCGAGGCCCACGACGCTCTCGATCAGCATTCCCTCGGCGCGATCCCAGATGGTGATGCGCGCGGCACGGTCCATCGGGTCGCCCGTCTTCCACGCGTTCAGCACGTCCTTCGTCGGCTCGTCGAGCAGCGTGAAGACGAACAGGTGGTTCTGATTCAGCCCCTGCTCGCGCCGCACAATCTCGATCGCGGCGGCGAGCTCGTCGGGGCTGAGAGGGTCGAGCGGGTGCGGCGTCATGGGCGCAGTATGCCCGCGACCGGCGTGCGTCGCTAGAAGATGACGACCTGTCGCGCGGCCTCATTCGAGCGAATGCGGTCGAACGCGACGTTGATGTCGTCGAGCGTGATGCGCTCGATCATCTGGTCGAGCATCAGGTCGCCCGACTCGAGCCAGCCGACGATCAGCGGCCAGTCGCGGCTGGGTAGGAAGGTGCCGTACCACGAACCGGCGATCGTGCGCTCGTCGGTGATCATCCCGAGCGTGGCGATCTTCGTCAGCTGTTCCGGCTCGACCATGCCGATCAGCGTGGTCTGGCCGCCGCGGCCGGTCATCTTGATGGCCTGGTCGATCGTCGGCAGATAGCCGAGCGCCTCGAAGGCATGGTCGACGCCGCCGGTCAGTGCGAGTACGGCCTCGACGGCATCGACCTCGGAGGCGTTGACGACGTCGGTCGCGCCGAGCTGCTTGGCGAGCTCGAGCTTCGACGGGGTCGTGTCCACGGCGATGATGCGCGAGGCGCCGGCGATGCGTGCGCCTTGGAGTGCGCTGAGGCCCACGCCACCGCAGCCGACCACGGCGACGGTATCGCCCTTGGCGACCCTGGCCGTGTTGATCGCGGCACCGACGCCGGTGGTGACGGCGCAGCCGACGAGCGCGAGGTACTCCCACGGCAGCTCGGTCTCGACCTTGATCGCGGAGACCTCGGGCACGACGCAGTACTCGGAGAACGTCGAGCTGGAGTAGACGGCCACCGGCTCCCCGTGGATGGAGTAGCGGGTCGTGCCGTCGAGCAGCGACCCGAACTCGAACTTGCCCTGCTCGGTGCAGAGCGCGGGGCGCTCCTTCTGGCACATCTTGCAGTGCCCGCACGGCGCGACCCAGGCCAGCACGACCTTGTCGCCGACCTTGAGGTTCTGCACGCCAGGGCCGACGGCCTCGATCGTGCCAGCACCCTCGTGGCCGAGCATCGACGGCACGTCGACGCGTCCTGTCCACTCGATCGTGTGGAGGTCGGAACGACAGACACCACTGGCGCCCAGCTTGACCAGCACCTCGCCCTGCTTGGGATCGTCCACGACGAGATCGTCATGGACGATCAGCGGGGCGTTGAACTCGTGCAGCAGGGCGGCTCGGCAGGTGCGCATGGCGGGAGTATTCCACGCCTTGCCCGGCTGTTCGATGCCATCTCTCGCCCGTGGTTCGAGCGCCGCGTTGACACGGGCAGTCGACCAGCACCGGACGCTGCGGCGCGGGCACGACGGGCGTATGCCGCTGGAGCGGGCGGGCCGTCGCGGCGAGGGTGGTGCTTAGAAGATGATCACCTGACGGTTCGCCTCGCCGGAGCGAATGCGATCGAAGGCCGTGTTGACGTCGTCGAGTGTGATGCGCTCGATGATGGCGTCGAGTTTGAGGTCGCCCGTTTCGAGCCAGCCGACGATCTTGGGGATATCGCGGGCGGGAACGAATGAGCCGTACCACGATCCCGCAACGGTGCGCTCCTCGACGACCATGTCCAGCGCGGGGATGCTCGGCCGAATCTCCGCCTTGGCCATGCCGATCAGCGTTGTCTGGCCGCCGCGAGTGGTCATGTCGATCGCCTGCTGGATCGTGGTGTCCAGCCCCAGCGCTTCGAGGGCATGGTCGACGCCGTTCGAGCAGATCGTCTTGACGGCCTCGATGGCGTCAACGTCAGAGCTGTTGACCGTATCCGTCGCGCCTAGTTCGCGAGCGAGTTCCAGTTTGCCCGGGTTCGTATCGACGGCGATGATGGTCGACGCGCCGGCGATGCGGGCTCCCTGAATGGCGCTGAGACCGACACCGCCGCAGCCGATGACGGCCACGGAGTCCCCTGGTCGTACGTTGGCGGTGTTGATCGCGGCACCCACGCCCGTCGTGACGCCGCAACCAACAAGCGCGAGGTATTCCCACGGCAGATCGGTGTCGACCTTGATGGCACCCTCCACGGGGACCACGCTGTACTCGCCGAAGGTCGAGCACGAGTAGTGGTGGATGAGCTCGCCATCGAGCGAGTAGCGGCTCGTGCCGTCAACGGCGAACCCAAGTTCGTACGAACCCTGCCCTTCGCAGAGCGAGGGGCGTTCGCGGTCGCACATCTTGCATGAGCCGCAGGGAGCGACCCACATCAGGACGACACGATCACCAATTGCGAGTTCAGTCACGCCAGGTCCGACGGCGACAACGGTGCCAGCGCCTTCATGTCCGAGGAGCGAGGGGATTGGTTGGACGCCAACCCATTCGCTGGAGTGCACGTCAGAGCGGCAGACACCGCTGGCGCCGAGCTTGACGAGCACCTCGCCCGCCTTCGGCTCTGCGACCTGCACGTTTTCGTGCACGACGAGGGGAGCGTTGTACTCATGGAGAATGGCCGCACGCATAACTTGCATTTCTGCAGTGTAGCCATTGGGGCGCTGCTTGACAAGGGGCGCCAGGCGATCCTATTGTCTGAAATGTCAGTCCGCTGTTCACGCTGGAGACATCTGATGGAACTTGATCCCAACGAGCACGCGCTTCACAACGCGCCCTTCCTCTGGCGCACGCCTGAGCCGAAGAAGTCGTACGAGGCGATCATCGTCGGCGGCGGCCTGCACGGCCTCGCCACCGCGTACTACCTCGCGAAGAACCACGGGATGACCGACATCGCCGTCGTCGAGCGCGGCTGGCTCGGCAACGGCAACGCCGTCCGCAACACGACGATCATCCGCTCCAACTACCTCTGGGACGAGAGCGCCGCGATGTACGAGCACGCGCTCAAGCTCTGGGAGACGCTGGCGGACGAGCTCGATTACGACGTCATGTTCTCGCAGCGCGGTGTGCTCAACCTCGCGCACAACCTGCACGACGTCCGCGAGAGCATCCGCCGCGTCGAGGCCAACCGCCTCAACGGCGTTGACGCCGAGTGGCTCGACGCCGATGGGGTCAAGGAGTTCTGCCCGATCGTCGATATCTCGCCCGAGGCGCGCTACCCGGTGATGGGCGCGACGCTGCAGCGCCGCGGTGGCATTGCTCGCCACGACGCCGTGGTCTTCGCACTCGGCCGTGCGGCCGACGCGCTCGGTGTCGACCTGATCCAGGGGTGCGAAGTGACGGGCATCGATGTCGTCGATGGCCGCGTCACCGGTCTTCAGACCAGCAAGGGCCCGATCGCGGCGGGCAAGGTCGGCCTCGTCACCGCCGGTCGTACCAGCCTGCTGACGGCGATGGCGGGCTTTGACCTGCCGATTCAGTCGCACCCGCTGCAGGCCCTCGTCTCTGAGGTCTACGAGCAGGTTCTCAACTGCGTCGTGATGAGCAACGCCGTCCACGTCTACGTCTCGCAGGCGCACAAGGGCGAGCTCGTGATGGGCGCTGGTATCGACGCCTTCAACTCGTACGCGCAGCGCGGTGGCCTCCACGTGATCGAAGAGCAGATGAGCGCCGGCATGGAGCTGTTCCCGCAGTTCTCCCGCGCACGTGTGATGCGCACCTGGGGCGGCATCGTCGACGTCTGCCCCGACGCCTCGCCGATCGTCGGCCTCACGCCGGTCGAGAACCTCTACGTCAACTGCGGTTGGGGCACCGGCGGCTTCAAGGCCACGCCGGGCTCCGGCTGGGTGATGGCGCACACGATCGCGACGGGCGAGCCACACGACCTCAACCGGCCGTTCTCGATGACGCGTTTCGAGACGGGCGAGTTGATCGACGAGCACGGCGCCGCAGCGGTCGCGCACTGATGTTTGAGATTCGCTGCCCCTACTGCGGCCCGCGCGACGAGCCCGAGTTCAAGTACGGCGGTCAGGCGCACGTCGCCTATCCGGCCGACCCCGAGGTGCTGTCGGACGAGGAGTGGGCGCGCTTTCTCTTCGTCCGCGACAACTCGCGCGGTCGTTACGCCGAGCGCTGGAACCACGCCGCCGGGTGCCGCCGTTGGTTCAACGTGATCCGCGACACGGGCACGCACGAGCTCGTTGGGTCGTACCGCGTCGGTGAGCAGCCGGCGGACGCTCGATGAAGCGCCTCGACGACCGTGGCCGCATCGACCACGACCACAGCTTTGAGTTCACGTACGACGGCCGCACGCTGACCGCGCACCCGGGCGACACGCTCGCCTCCGCGCTGCTGGCCAACGGCGTCGATGTGATCGGCACCAGCGTCCTGATGAGCCGCCCGCGTGGCGTCGTCACCGACAACGTGACCGACCCGCACGCGCTCGCGCAGGTCGGCACGGGCGCCGTGACCGAGCCGCTGATGCGCATGAACGAGGTCGAGGTCTTCGCCGGCTTCGAGGCCGAGGGACGCCTGCACCAGGGGCTGCTGCCCACGGAGCGCGAGAGCACGCGCTTCGAGAAGCGCTTTGCGCACTGCGACGTCCTCGTCGTCGGTGCCGGTCCGGCCGGCCTCAGCGCCGCACTCGTCGCTGCCGATGCCGGAGCTCGCGTGATTCTCGTCGACAGCCAGGCGCACCTCGGTGGTGCGCTGCTCGGCAGCGAGAAGCTGATCGACAACCAGCCGGCCATGCGCTGGGTCGTGGACGTCGAGGCGCGTCTCCGTGCGAACCCCGACGTGACGATCCTCACGCGCACGACCGCCTTCAACAATGGCGACCAGGGCGCGGTCGCGCTGATGGAGCGCGTCACCGAGCATCTGCCCGAGTCGGAGCGCGAAGGGCGCGCGGTGCGCCGCATGTGGCAGGTCCGCACGCACGAGCTCGTCGTTGCGACCGGCGCTACCGAGCGCCCACTGGTCTTCGCCGACAACGATCGCCCGGGCGTCATGCTCGCGGCCGGCGTGCGTGGCTTCCTGCATCGCTTTGGCCTCGTGCCCGAGAAGCTCGTGGTCTTCACCGCCTGCGACGACGCCTACCGCACGGCTATCGACCTCGCGGGTGCCGGTGTGGCGGTGGAGATGATCGTTGACGTGCGCAAGGACCCGCAGGGCTCGCTGATCAAGCGCGCCCGCGAACTCGGCATCGAGATCCGCGATAACGCCGCCGTGATCGGCACCGACGGCGACGCCGACGGGGTACTCACCGCGGTGCGCGTGACGTCGCTCGACGGTGGCGTGCCCGAGGCGATCGCCTGTGACTGCCTCGCCGTCTCCGGTGGTTGGGACCCGCTCTTCGATCTGCACCTGCACGTCTCGGGTGGGTCGCGCTGGAATCGCAAGCTCGTCGGCTTCGTCCCGGATGGCTCGCTGCCGGGCATCCGCGTGACGGGCTCTGCCGCTGGCATCTTCGGCACCGCCGGGTGTCGGCGCGACGGCCATGTGGTTGGTCTCGTGGCCGCCGAGGCCACCGGTCATGGCACCACTGCCGATGGTCCTGTCGCGCCCGAGGGGCACGACGCCAATGAGGGCCCGACGGCCGATTTCGTCGACGTGCCGGGCACGGAGCGCATCCACGCGTTCGTCGACCAGCATCGCGACGTTGCACTGGCTGGCGTCGATCGTGCACTTGGCTCGGGCATCCATCACGTCGAGCACGTGAAGCGCTACACGCTCGTGGGCACCGGAACCGAGCAGGGGCGCACCGCGAAGGTCAACGCCGGACGGCTGACCGCGCGCCACTTTGGACTCGACTTCGCCGAGGTCGGCATCTCCAATGCGCGTCCGCTCGCCCAGCCGATGACGTTCGGCTCGCTCGCCGGGCGCTCGCTTGGCGTGCGCTTCGACCCGGTTCGCACGACCTCGATCCACCCGTGGCACGTCGCACACGGCGCGATCTTCGAGGACGTCGGCCAGTGGAAGCGCCCGTGGTTCTTCCCGCAGGGCAGCGAGGACATGGACGCCGCGGTGCTGCGCGAGTGCGCGGCCGTGCGTGAGGGCGTCGGCATGATGGACGCCTCGACGCTCGGCAAGATCGACGTCAAGGGCAAGGATGCCGGCGAGTTCCTCGACCGTCTCTACACGGGCGTGATGAGCTCGCTCAAGCCTGGCCGCGCCCGCTACGGCGTCATGTGCAAGGCCGACGGCATGGTGATGGACGACGGTGTCGTCCTGCGCCTCGCCGACGACCACTTCATGGCGACCACCACCACCGGCGGGGCCGCGGGTGTGCTCGACTGGATGGAGGATTTCCTCCAGACCGAGTGGCCCGACCTCGACGTCTGGCTGACGAGCGTGACCGAGCAGTGGGCAACCGTCGCCGTTGTCGGGCCCAAGGCCCGCGAGGTGATGGCCGTGCTCGCCCCGGAGCTGGACGTGACGCAGGACGCCTTCAAGTTCATGCAGCTCGAGGACGCTGTCGTCGCGGGCATCGAGAGCCGCGTGGCGCGCATCTCGTTCTCCGGTGAGCTGGCCTTCGAGATCAACGTCCCGATGACGTACGGCCTCGCACTCTGGGAGGCCGTCTATGCGGCCGGCCAGCCGTTCGGCATCACGCCCTACGGCACCGAGTCGATGCACGTACTCCGCGCCGAGAAGGGCTACTTCATCGTCGGTCAGGAGACCGACGGCACGGTCACGCCGCTCGACCTCGGGCTCGACTGGATGATCGCCGACAAGGAGTTCGTTGGCCGGCGCAGCCTGCGCCGCTCCGACATGTTGCGCGACGACCGCAAGCAGCTCGTCGGCATCCTGCCGGTCGATCCTAAGGATCGCCTGCCCGAGGGCGCACAGCTGATCGACAGCGCCGAGTACGAGATCCCCGTGCCGATGATTGGCCACGTCACCTCGTCGTACGAGAGCTCCGCGATGGGCCGGACGTTTGGCCTCGCGCTCGTGCGCGGTGGGCGCAACCGCATCGGCGAGACCATCTACGCACCTCTCGCCGACCGCACCGTTGCGGTCGAGATCGTCGACCCCGTGATCTTCGACCAGGAGGGGGCGCGCCGAGATGGCTGACCGCGCAGAACCGCTCGCGGCGCTCCAGGGCCGCATCAGTGACGCCGAGTTCGGCAGCACCGCGCTCACGACCGTGCCGTTCCTCGCGCAGGTCGGCCTGCGTGTCGAGCCGGGCAGCGCGGCTGCCGGTCGTGTCGAGGCCGCTCTGGGTCTCGAGCTGCCGGAGGCCAACCGCGTATCCGAGTCCGGTGGTCGCCGCGCGGTCTGGCTGAGCCCCGACGAATGGCTCGTGGTTGCGGCCGACGGCGAGGAGCGCTCGCTCGTGGCGCTCCTCGAGGAGGCGATCGCTGGCGAGGGCTCCGTCGTGGACCTCTCGGCCAACCGCACGGGCCTCGAACTCGCCGGCCCCGCGGCCCGCACCGTCCTCGCAACGTGTTGCTCGCTCGACTTCCACCCGCGCGCCTTTGGCCCCGGCCAGTGCGCGCAGACGCTCATCCACAAGGCGGGCATCCTGGTCGAGCAGCGCGGCGACGATCGCTACCTCCTGCTCGTGCGCCCCTCGTTCGCGGCGTACGTCGCGGAGTGGCTGCTCGACGGCATGCTCGGCCTCAAGGCCGACGCGGCAGCTTAGGACTGCAGCGGCCGCCGTTCGGGCGCGTCCATCCACGGACGCTCGCGCTCGAGGGCGGCACCGAGGGCGAACGGCGTCGCGTCGTCGTAGGTGCGGCCGACCAGCTGCACTCCCGTGGGCACGCCGTTGTCGGCGAAGCCGCTCGGGACGTTGAGGATCGGGCACGAGCTGGCGATGTTGAAGACCGGCGTGATGATGCCGTCGAAGTAGAAGCGCAGCTCCTCGCCACCGACGTCGATGCCGTGGGTGTCGTAGTCGTCACCGGCGACGAGGCCGCGCATGCCGAGCGTCGGGCAGATGATCGCCTCGTGCGACTCGAACACCGGCGCGATCGCGTTCCAGATCGCGGCCTCTGCCTCGAGGCCCGCGTAGACGTTGACCGTATCGCCCGCCACGCGCTCGGCGTAGGCGACGAAGGCGAGTGCGTGACCGGTCATCTCGTCGCGGTGCTCCTCGACCATACCGCCGATCCAGGCTCCGAAGATGGAGGCGAAGTGCACGCCGAAGGCCTTGTGCAGCACGTCGCGGCTCAGCGCGATCTCGACCTCCTCGACGATCGCACCCGCATCGCGCAGCGCCTGCGCGGCGTCGCGTGTGTTGCGCTCGACCTCGGGGTCGAGGGGGAAGCAGCCGAAGTCGGTGACGAGCGCGACCTTGCGGCCCGCGATCGTCCCGGGGTCGACGGGCAGCTCGAGCTTCGGACGCAGCGACCGATGGTCCATCGGGTGCGGTCCGGCGAGCACGTTCTGGAAGAGGCGCATGTCCTCGACTGTGCGGGCGAGGCCGCCGTTGTGGCAGTAGGTATCGAGGTTGAAGGGCGGCTCGACCGGCACACGCCCATACGGCGCCTTGAAGCCGACCACGCCGTTGAAGGACGCGGGGATGCGGATCGAGCCGCCGATGTCGGAGCCGGCGGCCAGCGTGGAGGTGCCCGACGCCAGTGAGGCGCCCGCGCCGCCGGACGAGCCGCCGACGGCGAACTCCGGATTCCACGGATTGCGCGTCACGCCGTGCACCCGCGAATGGGTGAAGCCCGCGCACGAGAACTCCGGCGTCGTGGTGCGCGCATGCTGGATGCAGCCCGCGTCGAACATCCGCTGCGCGAGCGGCGAGGTCTCGTCGGCGACGAGGTCCTTGTAGATCAGCGAGCCCATCGACCACGGCTGGCCCGCCACGGGCATCTCGTCCTTGATCGCGGTGACGATCCCTTCGAGTGGCCGTGCCGTGCCATCCAGCCAACGCTGCTCGGCGGCCTTCGCCTCGGCGCGCGCCTCGTCGTACCGCGTCCAGCAGAGCGCGTTGACGGTCGGCTCGACGACCTCGGCGCGCGCGATCAGCGCGTCGAGCACCTCGACGGGCGAGAAGGTCTTCGCGGCGAAGCCGGCGAGGGCATCGCTGGCGGTGAGGTAGGCGAGGTCGGTCATGACGTGCTCCTAACGGGAGAGGAAGGCCTCGACGGTGGCGGCGTACAGGTCGGCCTCCTCGATGTGGGCGACGTGCGAGGACTCCTCGAAGCAGACGACCTCTGCATGGGGAATGCCCTCCTTGATCTTGAGCGCACAGGGCTCACCGAGCTCGTCGTAGCCGCCGTAGGTCACGAGCGTCGGCTGGGTGATGCGATGCAGGTCGGCATCGCGCGACCAGTCCTTCATGTTGCCGACGAGCGTGAACTCGTTGGGGCCGTTCATCGTGTTGTAGACCTGGTTGCCGTCGAGCGAGTCGCCGGTCTTCTCCATGCACTCGGGCCACGGATCGAGGCGGCAGACGTGGCGCATGTAGAACGCGTACTCGGCGGCGGGATAGCGCGGATCGTCGAGGTTGCCGGCGAGCAGCACCTCGCCGTGCGGCGCGGGCAGCTCGGCCATCAGCCGGCGGCAGTTCTCGCCGAAGATCGGCATGTTCGACGACGTCGAGGCGAGCACGACCTTCTCGATGCCCTGCGGCTCGCGGCACAGATAATCGATCGACAGCCAGCCGCCCCACGACTGGCCGAGCAGGTGGCACTGGTCGAGCCCGAGTGCCTCGCGCATCTGGTCGACCTCGCTGGTGAAGTAGTCGATCGTCCAGAGCGACGTGTCGTCGGGCATGTCGGACCGGCCGCAGCCGAGCTGGTCGTAGACGACGACGGGGCGGTGCTGGGCAAGGCGTTCCTCCAGCGGCTCGAGGTAGTACGACGCCGCGCCCGGACCGCCGTGCAGCAGCAGGATCGGCAGCGCATCGCCACCGCCGCTCTGCCGGTACCAGATGCGACCGTGCTCCAGATCGATGAATCCCTCGTGCGACACGGTGCCTCCTCGTTGGCGAGAAGCCTACGGGCAATCGGTGCGCGCGTCATACTCCCGGCCATGACCGATCCGCATCTCGCCACTCCGTCCGGCAAGCCCCGTGCTCGCGCGCTCGGCATCCCGTTCGATGGGACCCCCGGCCCATGGAACGCGATCACGGATGTGGCTGGCGTCGAGGTGGGCTACACGACGGTGATCGAAGGCGACGACGTACGCACCGGCGTGACCGGCATCCATCCGCGCGGCAAGGCCAATCCGCACGATGCATGCGCCGCGGGTGTGTACTCGCTTAACGGCAACGGTGAGATGACGGGCTGGGTGTGGATCGAGGAGTCGGGCACGGTCAGCCTACCGATCGCCATTACCAGCACGGCGGCTGTCGGCATTGCGCAGGCGGGCATCAACAGCTGGATGCACGAGCGCTTTCCCGACCCGAACGACGAGTGGGCGCTGCCCGTTGCGGCCGAGACGTGGGATGGGTTCCTGCACAAGCTCAACGACCGCCGCATCACGGAGGCCGAGGTCCACGCCGCGTTCGATGCGGCGGCCTCGGGTCCGATCGAAGAGGGTTCGGTTGGCGGTGGTACCGGCATGAACTGCTGTGGCTTCAAGGCCGGCAGCGGCACGGCCTCGCGCCAGGTGGCGTGGGGGCCGGAGACGTTCACCGTTGGCGCGTTCGTGCAGGCCAACTTCGGCTCGCGGTCCGAGCTGACGATTGCGGGCGTCAAGCTCGGTGAAGCGCTCAAGGACGACGATCCGCTCGGCTCGGACGACTGGGTCGTACCGCCGGGTGCCGGCTCGATCATCGTGATCCTCGCCACCGACGCGCCGCTTCTGCCCACGCAAATGAAGGCCCTCGCGCGACGCATCCCGCTCGGTCTCGCCCGTCTCGGGACGACCGGCTCGCACTTCTCCGGTGACATCTTCCTCGCGTTCTCGACGGCTAACCCGGGCGCGTTCTCCGGTGGCTTCCCACTCGGCGAGCCTACGAGCGACGAGATCAACGAGTTGCGCTTTCTCCCGTGGACGCGCATCGACAGCCTCTTTGCCGCCACGGTGCAGAGCGTCGAGGAGGCGATCGTCAATGCACTCGTGGCGAACGAGGAGATGCACGGCCGCCTCGGCCGCCGCGTCCCCGCGCTCCCGCGCGACCGCGTCGTCGAGCTCTTGCGCGCGGCCGGCCGGATCTAGCCGGCGAGCGCGGCTTCGATGGCCGCATGCGCGCGATACGTCTCGAAGCCGATCTCGGTGCGCTCGAGCATCGGTTGCGCCGAGAAGCGCGTGATCACGGTGTTCGTCTCCGTGTTGATGCGGCAGATCTGGCCGAACAGCCCGAGCGCCTCGTAGACCTTGCCGGGCTCGACGACCCAGAAGGCGTCGCGGTACTCAGACCACGTGGCACGATCCTCGTCGGTCAGTTGCGGACAGCCGGCAAAGGCGCGGCGCGTGTCGTCGGAGCCATCGCGCGTCGAGGCGATCCAGGCGGTCGGGATCACCTGCTCGCCCGCCACCACACCGTTGTCGAGGAGCGCGAGGCCGTAGCGCGCGATGTCGCGCAACGTCGCCGTCATGCCGCCGCCGGCAAACGGGAAGCCACCAACGTCGATCACGATCGCGGCGTCGTGCTCGGCGCCGATCTGCGACCAGAGGTCGTCCGAGATGAGGTCGATGTACGACCGGCCGGTGGTCACCTCGAGGATGCGGCCAACCACGCAGGTCAGCGGCGTGCGGTACTCGAAGTGGTCGCCGTGCGGATACGCCTGCCCCAGCTCGCGGAACAGGCCGAGCACCCCGATCGGGTCGGCGTCGCCGAGCGGCATCGTTCCGGTCTGGCGGAAGAAGCGCATCAGGTCCGATTCCTGCGTGGGGTCGGCGACCTCGTCGTGGACCTCGGAGAAGGCCGTGCCGACCGTCATGTCGATCAGCTGCCCCACGGTTGCGTCCTCGACGCTCGTCCCCATGAACTCCGGGGCGATAGCGGCGACACGATCGTCGCGGCGCAGCGTTCCCTTGCCAATCTCAATACCGAGGACCGAGGCCGTGATCGACTTGGTCACGCTGGCGAGGAGATGCTGCGTGTCGGGCTGCAGTCCGTTGAGGTAGCGCTCGTAGACGACCGTGCCGTCCTGGACGACGATGAGGCCCTCGGTGAACGACGTCTCGAGGTGGTGCTCGAGGGTGATCGTGGCGCCCGAGCGGTCAACCAGCTCGACGTGATCGAGATCGATCAGCGCAACGGGGAGGTCGCGCACGGGACCGGTGCCGCGGCTGATGCGCTCGAGCGGCCGGAACTCCGCGAGACGCTGCGCCGAGCGCATGCCGTACATGTCCCAAAGCCAGTTCTCGACCGAGAGTGCTGGTTGCCCACTCATGCGGGGCAGTATGGACGAACGCGGCACGCGCTGTACGCTTCCGCCATGGCGCGCTCTCATCGATCGCTCGTCGTCCGCGCCCTCGGCGTCATCGCGTTGCTGGTTGCGATCGTCGCGGGAAGCAGCTTCGTGACACGCACGACGCCCGCGGGTGCCGGTCCGAAGACCACGCCGCCATGTCAGGCCTGTGAGGGCTACGCCACCGGCCAGCCGCTGCAGACACCGAACGCGGTCTCGTCGGTCGACGGGGTTCTCAACTACACCCTCACCGCCGGCATGAGCACGTTCGATCTTGGCGGCCGCACCGTACGCAGCGAGGTCTACAACGGGCAGTTCCCGGGCACGACCCTGGTCGTCAACCCCGGCGACAAGCTCAACGTCCTGCTGCGCAATCGCATGAAGCCGAGGTACCTGCCGTACGGCGCGTCCTCGCAGAACCCGCCGCCGATCTATCCCGGCCAGCCCTACGCCGTGTATCCGCAGAAGCTGGGCAACATCACGAACCTGCACGTGCACGGCATGCACGTCTCGCCGGTCGCGCCGGCCGATGACGTGTTGCTGAAGATCCCGCCGGGCAGCCAGTACCAGTATCGCTACCAGCTGCCGGCCAATCATCCGGCCGGGCTCTTCTGGTACCACCCGCACGGGCATCACTACACCGACATGCAGGTCGGCGAAGGACAGGCCGGTGCGATCATCGTCAAGGGCGGGCTCGACAATGTCCCCGGCATCAAGGGTCTCGTCGATCGTCTGATGGTCTTTCAGAACGTGACCGTCAAGAACGGTGTGGTGGCGAGTTCGCAGTACCTCACGCCCGAGCATCGCCTGATCACGATCAACGGTCAGGTTCAGCCGCGCGTCGACATCCACCCCGGCGAGACGCAGCGCTGGCGCATCCTCAACGCCTCGTACGAGCGCTTCCTCAAGATCCTGCCGATGGGCGGCGCCCGCTACTGGCAGCTGTCGTCGGATGCGAGCACGTTCGCGCACCCCAAGCAGGTGGGTGAGCTCTGGCTTGCTCCCGGCCAGCGCATGGAGGTGCTCGTGCAGGCGGGTCCGTCGACGGGCTCGTTCCCGCTGATCCAGGCGGCCTTCAACCAGCGCCCGACGCCGTACGGCAAGCAGCCGCGCGTGCAGGTCGCCTCGCTCAACGTGACCGGCACGGCGCAGACGCCGCAGCAGATTCCCGCGAACCTCCTACCCGACCGCGATCTTCGTGGTCCCAACGTGAAGATCGCCGCGCGCCACACGATCCGCATGACACAGGCACCGCCGAAATTCTTCATCGACGGGGCGATGTTCTACGACCACCACGGCATGGCAGGGCCGACCTTCGTCGCCGGGCTCAACACGGTCGAGGAGTGGAAGATCGCGAACGACTCGCCCGAGTGGCACAACTTCCACCTCCACGTCGACGACTACCAGGTCGTGCGCGAAGACGGCAAGGCGCTGAAGGGCGAGCCGCAGTGGGCGGACTCCATCGCGATCGCACCGGGCAAGACGATCACGATCCGCATCCCGTTCGCCGACTACGCCGGCACCTTCGTCTTCCATTGCCACGTACTGGTGCACGAGGACCACGGGATGATGGCGATCGTCAAGGTCGTCGATCGGGGGGCACCGCCCCTGACGATCCCCGAGACCGCTCCTTAGAGCGCGTCGGCGAAGCGGCGAATGCGCCGCGCGGCCTCGAGCAGGGTGTCGTCGTCCATGCCGAGCGAGATCCTCACGTGCCCAGTGCCGGAGGGGCCGAACGTGTGCGTGGGCAGCACGGCGACCTTCTCCTCGTCGAGCAGCCGCATCGCGAACGTCTCGGCGTCGAGTCCGGTCGGCCGGATGTCGATCATCACGAACATGCCGGCCTCGGGGCGGCGCGGCGAGATCGTGGCGGCGCCTTCGAGCTCGGCCATGATCAGGTCGAGGCGGCGCAGGTACTTGGCGCGCTCGGCACGCGGAAAGGCGCCGTCATCGGACAGCGCGACGGCACCGGCGTCTTGGATGAACTGCACGCAGCCGAACAGCATCGCCTCGAGCAGCACCGCGGCGCGCGCGCCGACCGCAGCGGGCCCGACGGCCCAGCCGTGCCGAAAGCCCGTCATGGCGTACGACTTCGAGAGCGTGCCAAGTGCGATCGTGCGATCCTCGTAGCCCTCGAGGGCGAGGATGCTCGTGAACGCGCCGGTGTAGATGAACTCGTTGTAGACCTCGTCGGCCACGAGCCACATGTCGTGCTCGCGGCAGAGCTCGGCGATCGCCGTCAGCTCGTCGCGCGTGAGCACGGCGCCGGTCGGGTTGTGCGGGTTGGTGATCACCATCGCGCGCGTGCGCGGCGTGATCGCGGCACGCAGCTCGTCGATCGACGGGTGGAAGCCGTGCTCCGGCTTGAGCGCGATGTGGCCAACCTCGACGCCGGTCGCACCGAGCACCTGGGTGTACGGCGCGTAGAACGGCTCGGGCACGATCAGCCCGTCGCCGGGGCCGACGATCGTCATCAGCATCCCGAACAGCGCGGTCTGCGCACCGGGGAAGAAGTTGACCATGTCGGGCTCGATCGTGCGGCCCGCCTGCTTCGACGTGTAGCGGCAGATCGCCTCGATCACGTTGTCCTCACCGCGCGCATTCGAGTAGCGCGTGCGCCCACGAGCGATCGACGCCTCGATCTCCGCCAGCACGGCGGGCGGCGGCGGCGAGTCGGGCTCGCCGATTGAGAGGATGATCACGTCCTCGCCCGCGGCCTTGCGCTTCGCGGCGATCGTATGGACCTTCCACGCCGGGTCCGGTTCGTCGGATAGGCGGAGGCTGAGTGCGGAGTAGTGGGGGAACTCGCTCACAACGACACCATACCCATGGGGTAAAGGGGCGGCGCTGGAGGGCGTTCGCCTTGTGAGCACGGAGCTTCACGTGCCCACGCTGCGCGTGGGAAGCTCCGTGCTCGGCGCCGGACTGCGTCCGGCTTTGGCCTTGCCGTTGGGGGAAGGGCCTGCGGCCCTTCGCCAACGGGGGTCTACAGACCCTTCTTGAGCACGGAGCTTCAACTGCCCACGCTGCGCGTGGGAAGCTCCGTACTCGGCGCCGGACTGCGTCCGGCTTTGGCCTTGCCGTTGGGGGAAGGACCTGCGGCCCTTCGCCAACGGCGGTCTACAGACCCTTCTTGGCCTTGTCTAAGCGTCTGCGCAAGTTGGGGTCGAGTTCGACCTTGCGCAGGCGCACGGCGTCGGGGGTGACCTCGACGCACTCGTCCTCGGCGATGAACTCGAGCGCCTGCTCGAGCGAGAGGTGGCGTGGCGGCGTCAGGCGCACGAGCTCCTCGGCGGAGGCGGCGCGCATGTTCGTCAGCTTCTTCTCGCGCGTCGGATTGATCTCCATGTCATCGCTGCGCGCGTTGAGGCCGATGATCATGCCGTTGTAGACGTCGATGCCCGGCTCGATGAACATCTCGCCGCGCTCCTGGAGCGTCATCAGCGCGTGTTCCGTTGCGACGCCCTGGCGGTCGGCGATCAGCGAGCCATTCTGGCGCGAGCGGATCTCGCCGTGCCACGGCTCGAAGCCCTCGAGGACGTGATGCAGCTGGCCCGTGCCGCGGGTCTCGGTCAGGAACTCGGTGCGGAAGCCGATTAGGCCGCGCGCGGGGACGATTTCCTCGATGCGGACCCAGCCGGCACCGTGGTTGACCATCTGCTCCATGCGGCCCTTGCGGATGCCGAGCATCTGGATGACGACGCCGGAGTACTCCTCGGGCACGTCGATCGCGAGGCGCTCCATCGGCTCGTGGCGCTTGCCGTCGATCATGCGCGTGACGACCTGCGGCTTGCCGACGGTCAGCTCGAAGCCCTCGCGGCGCATGGTCTCGACGAGCACGGCCAGCTGCAGCTCGCCGCGGCCCTGCACCTCCCACGCGTCCGGGCGATCGGTGGGCGTGACGCGCAGCGACACGTTGCCGACGAGCTCCTGCTCGAGGCGCTGCTTGACCATCGTGGCGGTCAGCTTCTTGCCGCTCTTGCCGACAAGCGGCGACGTGTTGATACCGATCGTCATTGAGAGGCTCGGCTCGTCGACGGCGATCACCGGCAGCGGGCGCGCGTCCTCAACGGCGGCGATGGTCTCGCCGATCGTCACCTCGGGGATGCCGGCGATGGCGACGATGTCACCCGGGCCGGCCTCGTCGGCGGGTAGCCGCTCGAGCTCTTCGGTGATGTACAGCTCGGTCAGCTTGACGTTCTCGATGGTGCCGTCGGCGCGGCACCACGCGACGGTCTCGCCCTTGCGCATCGTGCCGTGATGGATGCGGCAGAGCGCGAGGCGACCCATGTACGGCGACGCGTCGAGGTTCGTGACGAGTGCCTGCAGCGGATGGTTCGGATCGTGCTCGGGCGCCGGCACGTGCTTGAGAATCGTGTCGAACAGCGGCTCGAGGTTCTCGTGCAGCTGATCCGGGCCGTCGTTCGAGGCGTGCCCGGCACGCGCGTTCGTGTAGACGATCGGAAAGTCGATCTGCTCCTCGGTGGCGTCGAGGTCGAGGAACAGCGCGTAGGTCTCATCGAGGACCTCGGCGATGCGGGCGTCAGGGCGATCGACCTTGTTGATCACGAGGATCACCGGCAGGTGCGACTCGAGGGCCTTGCGCAGCACGAAGCGCGTCTGCGGCAGCGGGCCCTCACTGGAGTCGACAAGCAGGACGACGGCGTCGACCATGGTCAGGCCGCGCTCGACCTCACCGCCGAAGTCGGCATGGCCGGGCGTGTCGATGATGTTGATTTTCGTGTCGCCGTACCGAACCGCCGTGTTCTTGGCGAGGATCGTGATGCCCTTCTCGCGCTCGAGATCGTTCGAGTCCATGACGCGTTCGCCGACGTCTTGGTTGGCGCGGAAGGCCCCCGACTGCCACAGCATGGCGTCGACGAGCGTCGTCTTGCCGTGATCGACGTGCGCGACGATCGCGATGTTCCGGATCGAGTCGCGGCGTTCCACTGGGGACGCAGTCTACGTTGGCTCGGGGTTTGACACCGCCGGTCCATCGCCGTGGTTGGGCAGCCGCCGGACGATCACGAGGATCAGGACGGCCACGATCACGCTCAGGATCGCGGTGAACGTCCAGACCGCGGAGTCACCCGCGCGCTCGCGCACCTGCAGTCCCGCCAGTGGTCCGAGGGCGAAGGCCATCGCGCCGCTGGCGGAGAACGCGCCGAGGTACGCGCCACGCATCGACGGCGGGGACATGCGCTCGGCGACGGCTTGGCCTGTCGGCACCCAGAGCATCTCGCCGATCACGAACACGATGATCAGCAGAATCACGACGGGGATCGCGGACGAGACGTCGAGGAGGAGGAAGGGCAGACCCATTAGGAGCGTCGCGATCGACAAGCGGAAGGCCGCACCCGCGGTGCGCGACGACCAGCGCGTGATGCGCAGCTGGAAGAGCACGACCATCAGCGGGTTGAGGCCGCTGATCACGCCCCATGCGGCGGGGCTGTAGCCGTGCGATTGCGTGAGCGAGACGGGGAGCAGCGTCTCGTACATGGCGTAGACGACGTACTGCATGACGCTGGCCAGCCAGAACGCGCCGAACCTGAGGTCCTTGACGAGCACGAGGAATGAATTCCGCTCGCGCTCGTGCTCGGGCGGCGAGTACGCACCGCGCGCCGGCAGGTAGCGAATGCCGATCAGCGTGGCGGCCACACCGAGGATGGCGGCCGTGGCGAAGAGCGCGCTCCAGCCGGCGAGCGCCAAGGCCAGGGCCCCGATCGACGGACCGAGCACGCCGCCGAGGTTGCCGGTCAGCCGCACGGCAGCAAACGATCGTTCACGCGCCTCGGGTGGCACCAGGTCGGCGACGAGCGCGGTATCGGCGCCGTGTCCGATCGAAGCGACGGCGCTGACGACCACGAATGCCCCCAGGCCGAGCAGGGTGCGGTCGCCCGCCGCCAGCGCGACGATCGCGACGACGACGGTCGCGGACCAGCCGATCACGATCACGGGCTTGCGGCCGATGCGATCCGACAGCGCGCCGCCGAAGGCCCCGGCGAAGGCGCCGGCGAGGGCCGACAGCAGGAAGGCGATGCCGAGCTGCGTGTCGGTGGCGTGCAGCCGTTCCTTGCCCCAGATGGCGACGTAGACGAAGAAGTTCGAGAACGCGATCGAACCGAGGGCATCGACGACCAGGAGCGGCACCAGCGGACGCGGAATGTCATCGAGGCCGATGAGGTGGAAGAGGCGGCGGCCGAGCACCTGTGGATGGTCGCAGGGGCGGCGTGCTCATGCGCCAAAGTCCATAACGATTGCAAATACTCGATGGGAAGCCCTATTCGATTCCACCATATGGATCAGAATAATGATTACCTATGCAAACGGGCTTGCGAATGCGTCATCCATATAGTACGTTCCTGCTCGCGAACACCGGGACGCCGGTCGATTCGCATCACGAGAGGCGGAGGGAACCGGCCCTACGAAGCCTCGGCAACCCGGATCGCGCAAGCGGTCACGGGTGCCAAATCCGGCGGATCACCCGATCCGACAGATGCAACTCGACCAGTACGAAGGAGCGACCCGACATGTCCGACGACACGACCAACGACCTCGAAGCCGAGAGCGGCGACGACAAGGATCTCCGCCCGGAGATCGAGCGCATCAAGGAGCAGCAGGACGGCCTCGACGTCCTCGACGACCTCCTCGTCGCAGCTCGCGATGGTGGCTACGCCTCGCTCACGCCCGAGCAGGTCCAGCTCGCCAAGTGGTGGGGCATCTACCCGCAGCGCCCCGAGGGCTCCGGGTACCTGATGCTCCGCGTCCGCGTCCCCAACGGCGCTGTCACGAGTGAGCAGTTGCGCGCGATCGCACAGCTCTCGATCAAGTACGGCCGCTCGCTCGCCGACGTCACCACGCGTCAGTGCCTCCAGCTGCATTGGCTCACGGTCGAGGACCTGCCCGACATCTTCGAGACCCTCGATCGGGTCGGCCTGACGAGCGCGCAGGCCTGCGGCGACGTCTGGCGCAACGTCGTCGGCTGCCCGCTGGCCGGCGTCACAGGCGATGAGCTGTTCGACTCGACGCCGGTGGTCAACGCCCTCAACGCCAACTTCACGGGCAACCGTCGCTTCTCGAATCTGCCGCGCAAGTTCAAGGTGTCGGTCTGCTCGTGCACGCACCACTGCGCCCAGCACGAGATCAACGACATCGGCCTGGTGGGCGTGATCCATCCGGAGCTCGGCCCCGGGTACGACGTCTGGGTCGGTGGCGGCCTCGGCTCCGCCGCGCGCATCGGCCGGCGTCTCGACGTCTTCGTGACGCCGGACCAGGCAATCGAGGTGGCAGAGGAGATCACGGCGATCTACCGCGACAACGGCAACCGCGTGAAGCGCACTCGTGCCCGCATCAAGTTCCTCGTCGACGAGTGGGGTCCTGAGCGCTACCGAGAGGTGCTCCAGCAGCGCCTCGGCCGCGAGCTGCCCCGCAGCGTTGAGCCGGCCGGCGCCGTCTCGCCGCATCGCGACCACGTCGGCGTCAACCCGCAGGCCGAAGCTGGCGTCTACGCCCTCGGCGGTGCGACCCTGCGTGGCCGCACGACGGGTGGCGACCTTCTCGAGCTCGCGACCATTGCTGAGCGCCACGGCCGCGGTCGGATCCGCTTCACCAACCGCCAGAACGTGATCGTGCTCGACGTGCCGCACGAGCGTCTGGAGGTCGCCAAGGGCGAGCTGGCCGACGTCGGCTTCCCCATCGAGGCGAGCTCGTTCCGTCGCCAGACGATCTCGTGCACCGGTATTGAGTTCTGCCGCCTCTCGCTGTCGGAGACGAAGGAGATCGCCGCCGGCATCATCGACCATCTCGAGGAGAGCCTCGGCGATCTCGAGCCGCCCGTGCGCATCAATGTCAACGGTTGCCCGAACGCCTGCGCCCAGTACCAGGTGGCCGACATCGGCCTGCAGGGCGCGCTCGCCAAGAAGAACGGCGAGAAGGTAATGGGCTTCCAGCTGCACTTGGGTGGTCGCCTCGGCGAGAACCCGCGCTTCGGCAAGCGCACCGCCAAGCCGATCCCGTCGGAAGATGCGCGCTTCGTGTTGGAACGCCTCGTCGGCGCCTTCAAGAACGAGCGCGGTGCTGACGAGACCTTCGGCGCGTGGCTCGACCGGCAGGAGCCACGGCGTCTCCAGGCGCTGATCGGCAGCGAAGTTGTCGCGATGGAAGGCGTTGGTCGTCCGACCGCGACGCTCGAGCCCGATCCGCGCGCGATCGTGCCGGTGCCCTGGCTTGCCGCACGGCTCGAGGATCCGAGCGTCGAGATCATCGAAGTCTCTGACGACGGTGAGCTCTACGGCTCGGGGCACATTCCCGGTGCGATCGAGCTTGATCTCCATCGCGAGTTGATCGATCCGGATGCCCGCCCACTGCCCGTCGACCAAACTCGGGCTCTACTCGGCCGCCTCGGCATCGCTGCGGAGGCGACGATCGTGGTCTACGGCGATCAGGACAACGAGCTCGCGGCCTACGCGGTTCGCCTGCTGCTCGAAGCTGGCCACGCTGACGTCCGCCTGCTGGACGGCGGTCGCCGAGCCTGGATCGGCGCCAACCAGGAGCTCACCCGCGAGGTCGAGGAGCGCACCTCGCTTGACTATCCCGCAGCGGCGATTCCGAATGCTCCCGCATCGGCATCGGTCGATGAGGTGCTGTCGTTGCTCGCGATCGACGAGTCGGCGATCGTCATCGACCTGCGCGATGAGGATGCCTTCCTCGGTGCTGATGGCGAGCGCGCGGGGCACATCCCCGGTGCGGTCAATATCCCGCTGGCATCGCTGGTGCGCGAGGACGGCACCCTCCTGCCGCGGGTCGAGCTGCTCGGCCGCTTCGAAGAGGCCGGTGTCCGGCCGCAGCGTGAGGTTGTGCTGTATTCCGACGATGCGATCACCGCCGGACTCGCTTGGGTCGTGGTGTCACGCGTCATCGGCGTCACGGGCGTCCGCGTGTTGGACGCGGGCTTTGATGCCTGGAGTGAGCGTGTGGACCTTGCCGTCGCGAACGACGCGCTCTACGAGTCGCTCAAGGTGACGCCCGTCGAAGGCGATTGAGTCGACGGGGCTGCCGCGTCGCTCGGCGCGGCAGCCCCGCTCACCGTTTCGTTACCAACCGCATCCGGGAAGTACGGCACGATGAACCGGTGCGTCGCCTCCTGCTGCTTGCCGGCATCCTGCTCCTTGCGTGTCCTGTCGCGGCACAGGCTGGACCACGGGCAGTCGATGATCCGTCAGCCCAGCCCGATGTCGATCCGATCACGATTCGCCGCGAGGTCGGATCAGCCGTGCTGCTGCGCTCGTGGTACACCTCGTGGAACGGGCGCGTGCGGACCCTGCTGATCGCCTACCCGCGGTCCGCCTCGGCGGCTGGGGTCCCGCTGTTGGTCACGAACCATCCCGCGGGGCTGAGCATGATCTGCACCGATGAGGTTGCGCTCGCGGCAGTTCGTGCAGGGTACGCCCTGGCGTGTCTGTCGGGCCAGGGTGTCGTGACGCGCGCGTTCTCGTACGGCTCGGCCGGTCAGATTGCCGATCTGGCGCGCGCGCCGCAGCTGGTGGAATCGCGCATCCCGGATATCCGGCTCGATGCGACACGGCAGTACCTCGCGGGGTCGTCAATGGGCGGTACCGAGGCACTGCTCGTGGCGCTGCGTTATCCCACGGCATACGACGGCGTGGCATCGCTCGACCCGGTTACCGACCTTGCGCGACGCTATCGCTCACTCCCGCTCAATCGCCGGCCGTTGCTCGAGGCCGAGTGCGGCGGTACGCCGGCGGCGCGCCCGGAGTGCTACGCGGTGCGCAGTCCCATCGAGGTTCTACCCCACGCACAGGGTCTACCACGCCACCTGCTCGTCTGGTACTCCGATCGCGACCCCGTCTCCGGTGAGCCCTTTCAGGTGCCGGCCTTCGTCGCTGCCCTGCAGGACCGCGGCCTGCCGGGGAAGCTCGACGTGCGCGTTGGTGACTGGGGTCACGGGGCGCTCTGGGATCGCACGGGCTATCGCCACGCCTGGCTCAAGGCGCTCGGGTTGCCGACCGCTCGCGCTCGCTGATAGGTGCGTCCGCTTGCGGACCCTTGACGCCAGAGAAGAGTGCGCCGACGCTTCGAGCAGTCCCTGGAGAGGAGCACGACGATGTGCGGTGATCTGAAGCTGGTGTTCGAGTCGATGCAGACCGTCGAGGGACGGCAGGTGTCGAAGAGCCCGTGGGGCAAAGAGGATCAGATTGGTCGCCTCAACTGGATGAACCCGGCGGGGCAGGCCGAGCTGCTGGCGCGCCTCGACGGTTCGAAGGTCTTTGACCTCTCCGTCGACTACTTCAAGGGCATGCCGTCGTGGATCGCCGCCGGGGATCCGGTCTACGACATCTGGATGACGCACACGCCGGACGGCGCCGTCATCGATGGCCTGGCCGGCGTCGATCCGAAGCTGCTCGAGACCTACTCGTATGCGGGCGATGCGATCCAGATGTACACGCATTGCGGTACACACCTCGACACGCTCAACCACTTTGGCTACGACGGCATGTTCTGGAACGGCTGGAACCAGAAGGACAACCTCGGTAGCCGCCACTGGCTCGTCGGCGGTGCCGAGCACTACCCGCCGATCATTGGCCGCTGCGTCGTGATCGACGTCGCCGGCATGCACGGCGTCGACTGCCTCGATCCCGTGCACGAGATTACTGCGCAGGAGCTGCAGGACACGCTCAAGCACCAGGGCTCGACGATCGAGCAGGGCGACATCGTCCTGATCCGCACCGGTCGCATGACGGTCTGGCCCGACGTGCAGGCGTACATCACGGACCAGCCTGGCATCGGCATGGGTGCAGCGCGCTGGCTGTGCGAGGAGGCCGGCGCGATGCTGCTCGGCGCCGACAGCCTGAGCCTCGAGGTCGTGCCGAACCCGGACCCCGAGACGTTCCTGCCGGTGCACTCGTACCTCTTCGCGACGGCGGGCTGCCCGCTGATGGAGGTGATCGACCTCGAGGAGGTCTGTCGCGAGCAGGTCTACGAGTTCGCCTTCATGGGCTTCCCGCTCAAGCTGACGGGCGCGACGGGCACGCCGATCCGCCCGGTCGCGATTCCGCTGCGCCGATAGCCGCTTCGGCCATCCCGCGTGCGTGCCGGGAACGCCGCAGTAGCCCTTGCGTTTGACGTCCGGATCAGAGACGATCATTCACCTATCCCGCCGTGGAGAGCGGGGTTCGAGGAGGGGCGTTGAGCGTCTGGCGCCGGAGAGGAAAGGGACCATGCCGGGAAATGAACCCGACGTCGAGTACCACGACGCAGACGCGCAGCGTCTCGCCGAGCTCGGCTACAAGCAGCAGTTCGATCGCCGTTGGACCGGCTTCTCGAACTTCGCCATCTCGTTCTCGATCATCTCGATTCTGTCCGGCTGTTTCACGACCTTTGGTCAGGCCTGGAACAACGGCGGTCCGATTGCGATCTCGCTCGGCTGGCCGATCATCGCGGCGCTGATCCTGGTGATCGGCCTGTGCATGTCAGAGCTCGTGTCGGCCATGCCGACCTCGGGCGGCATCTACTACTGGTCGTTCAAGCTCGGGAAGCCGGTGCACGGTTGGCTGACGGGTTGGCTCAACCTGGCGGGACTCGTCGCCGTCATTGCGGGCGTTGACTATGGCTTCGCGACGTTCTTCGTCACGACGCTGAATCTCTACAACTCGTGGTGGGATCCGACGAATCTCAATCTCGTGTTCGAGGTCTTCGTCATCTGTGTGATCACGCACATCCTGCTCAACGTGTTCGGCGCGCGCATCATCCACCGCCTGCAGACGATCAACGTCTACTGGCACGTGGCGGGTGTTGCGGCGATCGTGCTGATCCTGATCTTCATTCCGGGTGAGCACCAGACGGCGAGCTTCGTGTTCACCGAGCGCATCAACAACTCGGGCTTCGGTGAGGGTTGGTACTGGTTCCTCGTGCTGCCGCTTGGCTTCTTGCTCACGCAGTACACCATCACAGGGTTCGATGCCTCTGCCCACGTCTCTGAAGAGACGGGCGGAGCCTCGAAGGCGGCTGCGCAGGGGCTCTGGCGGTCGATCTTCTTCTCGGGCATCGGCGGTTGGATCCTGTTGCTGTCGTTCCTGTTCGCTTCGACGCACGTCAAGGAGATCAACGACGCCTTCGGGTTCTCGCCGGTGATCTTCCTCACGGCGCTGCCGCTCGGCTGGGCGAAGGCGATCCTGATCATCTCGTGTGTTGGCCAGTACTTCTGCGGCATGTCCTGCGTGACGGCTGCGTCGCGCATGCTCTTCGCGTTCTCCCGTGACCGCGCGGTTCCGGGACACAGCCTCTGGTCGAAGATCGACAAGAACCACAATCCGACCAACGCGGCGATCGGCGTGGCCATTGCGGCGATCATCCTGACGCTGCCCGCGCTCTATGCCCCGGCTGGCACGGTCGTTCCGGTCGCGTTCTTCGCGGTGACGTCGGTGACGGTCATCGGCCTGTTCGTGTCGTTCGCGATCCCGATCTGGCTGCGCTGGCGTCAGGGTACGAACTTCGTCCAGGGCCCGTGGAACCTCGGCAACCACTGGAAGTGGATGTGCCCGGTGGCGGTGCTCGAGATTGCGCTCGTCTCGATCGCGTTCATCATGCCGACGAATCCCGGCGGCGTGCCGTGGGATCCGCGCTTCGACTGGACGCTTGTGCAGTACGCGCCGATCGCGATGGCGATTGTCGTCGGTGGCGCGATGATCTGGTGGGTGCTGAGCGCCCGCAAGTGGTTCACGGGTCCGGTGTCCGATATCGAGACACCGCTCGACCCGCACCTGCTCAGGAACTGATCGTCGGTGTTGCGTCCGGCCCGCTTCGTGCGGGTCGGGCGCCACCGGTCAGGCGGTGGAGCGGGCTCGCCACGCGAGCCAGAGCGCAAGTCCGAAGCCGGGCCACCAGATCAGGTCGTTGGTGACGATGATCAGGCCGGCCTCGATTGGCACGCGATCCTGGAGCACTGCAGCGAGAAACCCGATCGGTCCGAGGATCTTGCCCAGGAGTCCTACGAACACGATCGGCCAATGCCGGATCGGGTCTCGCGCCGCGATCGCATAACCGATGCCGTAGACGCCGACGATCATGCCGACGCATTGCCAGATCTCCGGGTAGTTCGGCTGGTCGAGACCGGCGAGCTCGAAGGCGCTCCCGGGGAGCAGCACAGCCCAGGCGCCGAAGAGGATGTTGTAGACGGCGGCGATCGCCAGCGTGATCTTGGCGATGGACAGCGCGGTGGAGCGGGGCGGGGCGATCGTGGCCATGCCCTGTACTTCGGCAATCTCCAGCGTGCGGATGGTATACCGGTACCGGTATAATTTCGACATGTCGGCAGGAGCGATGATCCGCGAGGCTCGCACGGCGGCTGGGCTCACCCAGACCGAACTCGCCCGTCGCGCCGGAACGTCGCAACCGGCGGTCGTTCGCTATGAGACGGGCGAGACGTCGCCTTCGGTCGCCACGCTGGAGCGGTTGCTACGCGCGGCCGGCCAGCGCCTCGAGCTCTCGGCCGTTCCGGTCGCGACGGTGCACGATGCGTCTTCTGCGCGCATGCGCAAGCTCCGCGCGCATCGCCGTGAGATTCTGGCGCTGGCGCGTGCGCATGGCGCGCGCAACGTCCGCATATTCGGCTCGGTGGCGCGCGGTGAGGACACGCCGACCAGTGATATCGATGTGCTCGTGGAAGTGGACGCCGATTACTGGCCCGGTCTCAGCGCCATCGGTCGACTCGCCGACGCCCTGTCCGAGCAGCTCGGTGAGCGCGTCGACGTCTGGGCCTCGCCCTACATGCTCGACCGGGTCGCCGCTTCCGCTCTGGCGGAAGCGGTGGCGCTCTGAGTCCACGAGAGCTTCACGGTCGACTTGATCGGCGAGCGCCTCGATCGCCTCGAGGTCGCCGCTCGACGTGAACGCAGCAGGCTCTAGGTGGCAGCGAGCAGCGCGTCTGGCTCCTCGGCCGTCAGCGAGCGGGCGATGGCCCGGCAGGCGTACTCGGCGTCGGAATGCAGATCGTTGCTGTCGGGCGTGTCCCACGAGGACTGCTTGACGACGACGACGTTGCGCGACCGATCCACGTAGATCATCTGCCCGTGAATGCCGACGGCCATGACGCAGTCGGGATCCACGCGTGGCTGGTACCAGCAGGAGCGGTAGCAGCCGCCGGGCAGCCAGTCGGCGTAGTCGCCGATCGCCCAGTGGGCAGGGTCGCCACCGTTGGTGAGGTCGTCGATGAAATCGCCGGGGACGATGCCGGCGCCGCCCTCGGCGACGATCATGCCGAGGCGCGCGATATCGCGGGCGGTGCCGCTCAGGCCGCCGGCGGCACGCGGCACGCCGAAGCGGTCGAGGGTCATGTCGCCGTCGGCCTCGGCGCCCATCGGCACCCAGAGGTACTGCGACACGGCGAGTGCGTAGGGCAGGCCACTGGCTGCCTCGCAGACCCAGCCGAGCATGTCGGTCGTGGGCGACATGTAGCGGAAGCGCTGGCCATGCTCGCCTTCCTTCTGCCGCGAGGCCAGGAACGCGTGCAGGCCCATGTGATCGGGCGGTGCCGGATACCAGCCAGCGGAGTTCCGGTAGAGGACGATGTCCGGCCCGGGCGAGTAGTCCTCGACGAACGAGTACGACGCCTCCATGTCGAGCAGGTGACGCACCGTCGCGTCGCCGAACCCACTGTCGGCGACCTCTGGCACGTACTGCACGACGGGGGCGTCGGGATCGATCTTGCCGGCACCCACGAGCGCGCCGCACAAGAGCGCGGTGATCGACTTCGTCACGCTGAACATCAGGTGCGGCTCGTCGTCGCGAACGCCGGGAGCCATCCACTCGAGAGCGACCTTGCCGTCCTTGACCGCGACGAGCGCGTCCGTCTGGGTGTTGGCGAGGTACTCGCCGAGCACGCGCTCACCCGCCTTGCTCTCGAAGCGCAGATCGAGCAGGTTGCCGGCGGGCTCGAACGGGAGCACACGAGGGTGATGCCCGTGACGGATGCGAGCAGTCGGGATCAGTTCACGCACGTGGCGGAACGACCAGAAGGGGTGCGGCGGGCGCATCCAGTTGTCGAGTGTGGGGCGGTCCATGCCGGGAGTATGGTCGCTCGGCGCGTGAGGCGCGAACGTATCCTGCGGATGTGGCCGACGTCACCTCGTTCCTGCCCGACTTCGCCAAGGACACGCCCGTCTGGCTGAGTCTCGTCGCCACGGCTGTCGGTGCCCTTGAGGGCGCGCTGCTGGCACGGCAGCACGAGAAGAAACTGGACATCGCAGGCGTGGTCATCCTCGCGATCTCGCTCGGCTTCGGCGGCGGCCTGATCCGCGACGTGCTGATCGGCAATACACCGCCCGAGGTGCTGCGGCATTGGGAATACATCGCCGTCGTCGGGCTGGCCGTCGTGGTCATTCTGGTACTCGGTCGGCAGATCGCCCGGTTCGCCTACGCGCTGTTTCTGCTCGATGCGCTCACGATGGGTCTGTTTGCAGCCGTCGGCGCGCAGTACGCCGTCACGTTCCATCTGCCGGCGATCACGGCGGTCTTCGTCGGCTCGTTCGCCGCCGTCGGCGGAGGGTTGGCAGCCGCCCTCCTGCTCGGAGAGGTGCCGCGGATCATGCGCCCTGGGCCGCCGTACGCGATCGCAGCCGTGGCCGGAGCTATCACGTACGTGCTGCTCGACGGAGTCAACGGCGGCATCGCATCGACCGCCTGCATCACCGTTGTGTTCATCGTCCGCATCGCGGCGGAGCGCGCCGGGCTGCGCACGACCGCGATCAAGCCACTCGACTGACGATCAGTTCGACGTCGTGCCGCGAATGCTGCCGGCGCCGATCAGGTAGACGTGCGTTTCGTCGGCGACCAGGGGCGAGTACTTCCCATCCGTATCGCTCCACACGATCTTATGCGTCGTGATGTCCATGGCGTGGATGCCATCGGGTCCGGCTTTCGCGCCGCGGACGCCATTCTGCCCGCAGCCTGAGCAGGTCGAGAAGTAGAGGAGCCCATCCATCAGCACGGGCGCGCCGTGGACAGCGCCTGGCGCCGGCGCGGTCCAGAGGCGGTCGCCGGTGGCGGCGTCGAACGCGATGATGTTGCCGTCGTACGTGCCGATGTAGATCACCTGGCCGGCCGCCACAGCGGCGGTGTAGACGTACGACCCGGCGTGCTTGGCCCAGATCAGTTTGCCGCTCTGCGCACCGTAGGCGTACAACCAGCCGTCGGTGTTGCCGATGAAGACGCGCCCATAGGCAACGGTCGGCGTGGCGTAGAAGTACTCGCGCCCGCTGCCGAGGACGCTGTTGCTTTGCGCCTTCCAGCGCACGGCACCGGTCGCGGCATCGAGCTCGTAGAGGCTGCCGCCGTTGGTGCCAATCACGATCGCGGGGGAGCCGCCGGCGGCGGCGGCATCGACCCAACTGGCGGAGGACACGATCTGCGCATCGGTTTGCGTGGCCCACTTGACCGCGCCCGTTGCCGCGTCGAGTGCGTAGACCTTGTTGTCCCAGGCGCCGACGTAGACCGTGCCGTCTTGGACGAGCGGCGACGACTCCACGGGCGGCAGCTCGGCCACCCACTTGCGCACGCCGGTCTTGGCATCCCACGCAAAGACGTAGCCGCCACCGCCAAATTCGCCCTTGGGGCACGGGTACTCGGCGAGAAACGACGCGTAGACGACGCCGTCAGCAACGGCGGGTGTGGCGGCGGAGCAGTGGTGGATATTCTTGCGCCACGCGGGGACGCCCGTCTCCGTGTCGATGGCGAAGAACCTGCCGCGGATCTGGCCGACGTAGAGCATCCCGTCAGCCACGGCCGGTGGAAACTCCAGGAGCCCGCCAGCACCAAAGCGCCACTTCGTCGTGAACGGCGGGCGATGGCGAAGGTTCGGGTTCCAGCGCGTGCGCGCGTTGTCGAAGCCGTAGGTCGGCCAGTTCTGGACCGTCTCCGGCAACGTGGTCGTGGCTGCCGACGTCGTCGCGGTGATGAACTCCTGCGTCGGGTTGCCGGAGATCTCGGCGGGGTTGCGCTGGCCCCAAGCCCACCAGCCTCCGGCACCGAGCGCCACCAGCACGACTGCGAGGAGGAGCAGGATCCAACCCCATGGGCGGCGCCGGCGCTGACGACCGCGCGGCCGCGATCGTGGCGCTCGAGGGGGTGTACTCACAGGTCGCATGATATGCGCGACCCGCGGCGCGTTCTCCTGAAAGCCACATCACACGTGTGACGCGCGGGCTGAAAGCAGTGTCAAGAATCAGGTACCCTCATGCTCATGCGCCTGATTGTCATTGCCACGACCGTGCTCACCCTCAGTCTCTGCTTCGTCCTCGTGGGTGGCACCACCGCGCAGGCGGAAACCTCGTCGCCCGCGCTCCGCGTGACGTTTGTCGCCCGTGCCTGCCCCACCTACACCGATGTGTATGCAAATCGCGCGCGCAACAACCTTATGGAGAGCCTGCAGAACCTCGGCGGCGACACGCAGTACGCGGCGGGGGCAGAAGTGCTGCCCACGCTCGAGGATGTGGGCACGCAGCTGAAGTGCACGCCGGTGGTCGACTGGAAGTTCACGATGGGCACGGGCTACGCATCGCGTGCGGATAGCGGCGCCTGGGGCAAGCTGTCCAAGGTGACGGGTGCGTACACCGGCACGATCGCGACCGAGGCAAGCGTGCCGCTGCCCAACGTGATGGGCGGATCGACGGGCACGACGATCAAGGGTGCCACGACCGTGGAATTGACGGCTGCGCAGGCCAAGCTCGTGGGCTCCAATTCGAAGCTCTGGGTTCAGAGCGGCGTACCGGGCGACCCGCTGCTGACGTCGAAGTTCGGCAACCAGTACGGCTTCGCTGCACTCCGCTGCGCCGTTGACAACCTCAACGGCGACAACGTGGAGTGGGTGCGCGTACCCACGGGCCATACCGATGTGTTCTGTTACGCGTACCTCGTGGACCAGACGCCACAGAGCGGCACGATCACGGTCGTGAAGAAGGTCCAGTCGTACGACGGCTCCACGCAAGTGCAGCAGTCGGCGTCGTTCTCCGGTTCGGTGTCATACAACCCGGGCGGTCTGTTCTCTCTCGCGGCCACGTCGGCTGCGCCGGCATCCGTCGACTTCGTGCGTAACGCCGTGGTGGCGGGCGGGGCGCCGTGGTCGATCATCGAGACGCCGCAGAGCGGTTGGCGCCTGAGCAGTGCGTCGTGTGTTTCGAGCACCGGCAAGTCGGCGGCTACGACGGAGCTCGTGAACTCGGCCACGCAGGCGGGTTCGGCGGCGATTGTCCTTGCCGGCGGTGACCACGTCACGTGCACCTTCACGAACTCGACCATCGCACCGCCTCCGAGCGTCCTGACGCTCATGAAGACGACCCTCGGCAGCACGGGGTCCTTCCCCGTGACCGTTCGCGCCGACGGTGCCGCCGCAACCCAGTCGGCGACGCTGGCGACCGCGGTCGACGGCGTCCCGGGTGCTGCGCAGTCGGTCACGCTCGCCGCTGCCGGGCTACAGCATGTGTCCGAGTCGATGCCTGTCTCGTCGCTCGGCACGTGGCGACTCACCGCGGTGGTGTGCGATGGCAAGCCCATCAAGCCGACGAACGATGTGTCGTTTGACATCACCGTTGTGGCGGGCACTGGCGCTGCCTGTTCGCTCACTAACACGTTCACGCCGAGTGGCGCGATCACGCTGCGCAAGGAGACGACGGGGGCGGTCGGCAACGCCGGCTTCGTCGTCACGTCGAAGGCCGACCCGACCTTCGAACGCACCCAGACGGCCCGGACGGGGCAGGCGGGGCCTGCTGGCACGGCGCTCGCAACCGGTGAGTCGCTGACGCAGCTCCAACTCGGCACGTACGTGATCAGCGAGACCGCCGATGCCTACGTTGGCAGCAGCGAGTGGATGCTGGAGTCGGTTGTCTGCGACGGCACGCCGGTCGCGTTCCAGGGTGGCGAGGCGACGATTACGCTGACGCCGGCCAATCCGCGGACGGACTGCACGTTCACCAATGCGTTGATCAATCCGGCCATCATCCCGTCCGTTCCGATCGTTCCCGCAGGCTCGCCGACGCCGTATACGCCGTCGGGTCCGGGCTCGCCCACGACGCCGATCGTCAAGCTCGGCAAGCCCCACCCGCGGATGGGACCGATTGCCGATGTGGGCATTCGCGTTCGGGCGACGCCGACCATCTCGTACGCCGGGCGCGTGGTCTCGTATGCGGCGACCGCACGCAATTACGGCCCCTATGCGGCACGCAATGTCACCGTCGTCTTCGGCATCGCGGCTGCGGCTCGGCCGATGACGGTCACGCCGTCGCGCGGGACGTGCCGTCGCGCCGGCGGGATGATCACCTGCAGCATTGGCACCCTGATGCCAGGTGACGTCGTCACCTTCGCGGCGACGCGGGCGGTCACCACCCCGGGCGCGTATGTGCTGCGCGGTGTCATCGGTACGTCGACGGAAGAGTCGAAGATGACCAACAACGAATCGCAGGCCCGATTCAAGGTGATCAATCCGGAGCCCGTTACCGGCTGAGCCCACGGCGGGCTCGGGCGGCTGGGCGATACGATCGCAGCGTGCTCGATGACGCTGAACCCCAAGAGGACCGCCGGCTGCGCCCCGTGGCCTGCGCGCAGCCGTGCCCGATGTGCGGGAGTACGGCTGAGCCCATCTACGTGCACGGCCATAGCCAGTGCGCGACGTGCAAGATCAACATCGACCCGTGCTGCGGCGGTGCGCCGCTCGACGGGCTCGAAGCCGCCTAGTCCTCGTCGCTGAAGTCGTACGGGCGCGTGACGCGCAGGTACTCGAGGACCGCGGCCGTACGGGGGTCGTACCCGGGGCCCACGTCGGGGACGAGCACGCGATAGGCATTCGAGATATCGCGACGGACGGTGGTGTGCGCCAGGTGGAGTTCGTCGGCGATGCCAAGTGCGTCGCGTCCGGTGGCGAGCAGCGCGAGGACGTCGCGCTGGCGCGACGTCAGCTTGTCGAGTGCGGCGCCGTCGACGGTCTGCCCATCAAGGGTCGTGGGATCGAGGATCGTCTTGCCCTCGACGGTCGCGCGGATCACGTGCGCGAGCTCGGTCGGGGACAGGTCGCCGCGCTTCTGCACGTACGCCCAGCCGTGACGCTCGGTCTCCGGCAGCGTCGTTAGGAACTTCGGCATCAGGTGCTGCGAGATCAGCACGATGCCCATGTCGCTCGACTGCTGGCGCAGGCGCAGGCCGAGCTCGGCGCCGTTGATCGAACGCGGTCCGAGCGCAAGATCGAGCAGCGCCACGTCGATTGGTGTCGTGCGGGCGAACTCGATCGCGGTGTCGGCGTCGGCAGCGGTGCCGACGACCTTGATGCCTTCGCGGCCGTCAATCAGATCGGCGAAGAGCGAGCGAAGGACCGGATCGTCTTCGACGTAGAGGACGGAGATCTCGCGGGACGTTGGCACGTCTGCATTGTGGCGCAATTTGCCGGGACGCGCAGGCGACGATCGCTACGCTGCCGCTGTGGATACCGACATGGGCTTCTCCCGCTGGCGCTTGATCTTTGGGCCGTGGCCCATCGCGCCCGTGCCGATTTTTCTGTTTGGCGTCATCGGGTTTATCGGCCGCGGCATCGTCGTCGCCGGCATCTCATCAACTGATCGGATGCAGATCATCCGGTACACGGCCTTACTGATCGTTGAGGGCGTCGTGATCATGTTCGCCGTCGTCGCACTCATGGTCGTGGTGAGTGGTTGGCGCCGCCATACCCTGGTGGTACCGACGCGTGCACGGTATCTCCTGGCGTGCCTTGCCGGATCAGCCCTGGCCACGGCCGGGCTGCTTTCGCTGCGACTCATCAATGACGACGCCGTGACGGGCAAAGGGATGTACGCGAGTCTCACGATCGCCATCGTGTGGACCGGCATCACCGTGGCGATTTTGCTCTTCGCGATCTCGAATGGCGTCGGATACACCCGTTTCCGCATCGGCGAGCAGACCCGTCGCCTGCTCGAACAGGTCGATCAGCTTGGCCGCCAACGGACGCTGATCGTCGAGGCCGATGAGCGCGTGCGCCACGAGGTTGCCACGGCGTTGCATGACGAGGTCCAGGGTGTGCTGCTGCGCGCCAACCTCCGCCTCAGCGCGATCGCCGAGAACGTCGATGCCACCGACGCAATCAGCTTGCGTGACGTCGTCGCCGACCTCGAACGGCTGCGCGGCACGGGTATTCGCTCGGTTGGGCGTCGCATTGCGCCACCGATTGAGGCGGTCGGGCTGGTCACCGCCCTGGAGGATCTCGCCACCTCGTATGCCGGTTCGATCGATGTTGTCATTCACGTGGCAGACGGGCTCGATGCTGGCGATCGTGCGCCGGCGGTGTACCGCATCGTCGAGCAGGCATTGCTCAACGCCGCTATGCATGGGCGCGCCGCGCACGTGACCATCAGCGTTGAACGACTCACGGACCATCTGGCTGTCACCGTTGATGACGATGGTGTGGGGACCTCCACTGATCGTATGCCCGGGACGGGGACGGCGATCATCGACGCCTGGGTGGGCACGTTCGAGGGTGCGTGGTCGCTCGCGCCACTCCCCGAGGGCGGTGCGCGCCTGACGGCGTCTTTGTCGACTTAACGCGCAGGTCTGCCTAGAAACCTCGGGCTACGGCATGACGACAAACGTGTGGTGGGTGTCGTACGGCATGCCGTACGACACCCACCACACGAACCCAGTGTCAGGCTCACGCGGTGACGGTGAATTCCTTGTACATGCCGCCGGCGAAGTGGCCGGGGAGGTTGCAGATCAGCCAGTAGTGGCCGGGCTTGAGATCGACGGAGATCGACTTGGATTTGCCGGCTTCGATGTCGCCGGTTTCCTTGATGTTGGTGGTCTCGTCGGCGCTGCCGTCGGGCTTCGTGAGCTCCTGGATCGTCTTGTCGGTCTGGAGGATGACGAGCTCGTGGACCATCATGCCGTCGTTCATCACGTTGAACGTGGTCTTGCCGGCGGGAACGGTCGTCACGGACGGTTCGATCGCGAACGGGCCGGTCTTGGCGAGGTCGACCGTCACCGTGGTCGGACCAGTCGGCGCCTTCTTGGCGGCGTCGGTCGCCGCGCCCGAATCTGCCATCGTGGCCGCGGATCCACCGGAGGTATCTGTCACCTTCTCCGAGCGCATCGACGGGCTGCCGGCACAGCCGACAGCGATGAGGGCGATCGCGCCAAGGGCGGCGAGCGTGGTGAGACGGGTGGTCAGCGACATGTGGGACCTCAGACGGAGTTGACGACGAGCGCGGTGCTTGCCTGCGAGGTATTTCGCACGGCGCTACCGAAACCATGTAGTACGCCGTGCGCGCTTCCTGAGAATCTCTCAGGAACGGGTGCGGAACCGCACGAAGTCCGGTGAGCGACGGAGTGATGGTTATCCTCGTGAGACGTGCTTCCATGTGACCATGACGCGCCGCATTCGCAAGGAAACGCGCTGAACACGCGCGCAATCGGCCGGGCGTTGATCGTGGCGGGGTTGCTGCTCGCCTTCGTCATCCCGGTGGCGCATGCCGCTACGACGGTGCAGGCAGGTTCACTGCTGCCGCAGTTGAAGGTGTCGGCGCCGAAGTTGACGGGCTACTCGCGCGATCTGTTTCGTCTGTGGATCGATGCGGACGGCAACGGGTGCGATGCCCGCAAGGAGGTGCTGATCAGCGAGGCACGCGTCAAGCCCACGGTGCTCGCCGGCTGCCGCCTGAGCGGCGGGCGCTGGTGGTCGGCCTACGACAACCTCTACATCACCGACTCCGGCAGTCTCGACATCGATCACTTCGTTCCGCTCAGCGAGGCCTGGCAGTCGGGAGCCTGGCGCTGGAGTGCGACGACGCGCGAGGCGTACGCCAACGACCTCGGGTATCCGCTCTCACTGATCGCGGTGACGGCGTCGACGAACCGGCAGAAGAGCGATCAGGATCCGGCTGAGTGGTTGCCGGCCTTCCGTGAGTACCGCTGCACGTACGTCGCGACGTGGATCGCAGTCAAGTGGCGCTGGCGGCTGACGATCGACCCTGCGGAGCAGGTGGCGCTGCGTCTCGGGATCACCGGTTGCGGCGCTGCTGCGCGCGTCCCGAAGCCCGCACGCGGAGCGATTACGACGGGAGCACCGGCTGCGGCTGTCGGTGCCGTCACTACCGGGGAGACCTCCGGCAAGCTCGATCCGCGCTACCCGTACTGCACCGATGCAATCGCCGCCGGCCTCGGGCCCTACACCAAGGGCATCGATCCCGAGTACGCGTGGTACCGCGACGGCGACGGCGACGGCGTGGTCTGCGAGCGCTGACGATCTCCTGAGAATCTCTCAGGAAAGGGCGTCCGCTCCACGTTAAGATCGAGCCGTTACTCGCGTGACTGCCCGTCGCGCTGTCCGAGGAGCACGCATGGCGCAGTCGATCAACTCTCCCGTCTCCGCGCGTCAGCTGCTGAGCAAGGTCCCCGAGATCACGCTCTGGTTCTGGATCATCAAGGTCCTGGCAACGACGGTCGGCGAGACCTTCGCCGACTACCTCAACGTGACGCTCGGTTGGGGTCTGTCGAAGACGACGTACGTGATGGGTGCGCTGCTGATCCTCGCGCTGGTCGCGCAGTTCATCGTGCGCCGTTACATCCCCGTCGTCTACTGGCTCGCGGTCGTGCTGCTGAGTGTCGTCGGCACGTTGATCACCGACAACCTCACCGACAGCCAGGGCGTGCCGCTGCCGACGACCACGATCATCTTTGCCGCCGCGCTGATCGCCGTGTTCGTGATCTGGTGGCTGTCAGAGCGCACGCTCTCGATCCACTCGATCGTGACACGCCGCCGCGAGGCCTTCTATTGGCTCGCGATTCTCTTCACCTTCGCCCTCGGCACCGCCGCCGGTGATCTCATCTCGGAGCGCCTGGCGCTCGGCTACTTCCCGACGCTGTTGGTCTTCGTCGGTGCCATCGCCGTCGTCGCCGTCCTGCACTACGGCCTCAAGGTCAACGCCGTGCTGACGTTCTGGCTGGCGTACATCCTGACCCGTCCGCTCGGTGCGTCGATCGGCGACTGGCTGTCGCAGCCGACAGAGGACTCGGGCCTCGGTCTCGGTACGACGGTCACGAGCTTCATCTTTCTTGGCGTGATCGTCCTCGTCCTCGCCTACCTGACGATCACCCGCAAGGACCTTGAGGTCGTCGAGCTCGGCACGGACGGAGAGCCCGTCGAGCACGAGCGCGTCGCCTGGCCCGGCGACCACCAGTAGACCGACGCGCAACACTGCGCGCATGACGACCGTCGCGCGCTTGCTCCACACGCCCGTCAAGAGCCTCAAGATGGGCGAGGTTGATCAGCTCGTGCTGCACGAGCGCGGCGTTGTGGACGACCGCGTCTTCTTTCTCGTCGACGATGCGAACCAGTCGCTGAACCAGGCGCGGCGGCTCCCGCTCTGCCAGGCGACCGCTGCCTTCGACGGCGAGATCCTCTCGATCGTCCTGCCTGACGGCTCGCTGGTGGTCGGCGAGACGCCCGTCGGCGAGCGCTTCACCGCGGGCTTCGACATGAAGTCCACGATCGAGGCGACGTTGGTGCCAGGGCCGTGGCGCGACGCGCTCTCGGAGTGGGCCGGCGAGCCTGTGCGTCTGGCGCGTGCCGCCGACGGACGCGGCGGCTGGTCGGGCTTCGCGGCGTCGCTGATTGGCACATCGTCGATTGATGCCCTCGGCCTCGGGCCGATCGATGCGCGTCGCTTTCGCATGATGATCCAGACCGTTGGTGGTGCGCCCTTCGAGGAGGATGCGTGGATCCGGCGCGACGTCCGCGTCGGCGAGGCAGTGGTCCGCGTCGTCGAGGAGTGCATCCGCTGCGCCGTCACGACCGTCGACCCCGATACCGGCGAGCGCGACGTCGACGCCCTGCGCGCCATGATCACGGCGAAGGGCGAGCCGAACCTCGGCGTCTACTGCGATGTCGTCGAGCCCGGCACGATCCGCCTAGGCGACCCGGTCACGCTGATCTAACTCAGCGCCAGAGGCTGTTGATCGGATCCCAGAGGACGGACAACAGGAACACGCCGATCGCGATGAGCAGGATGATCGCGATGACCCTCATGGTGGTCTGATTCATGTGCTCAGCCTACCGAGCCGGTTCCGCGACGCTACTGCCGTCGTCGCCATTGAAGCTCGGCAGCTTCGGGACGGGGAGCAGCCCCTCGGCAGCGAGGACCGCGAGCGCGGCCTGCGGGAGGTCCACCGTTCGCTCGTACGCGGCGAAGCGCGGTTCCCACGTCGGCAGGAACTTGCGGTTGAAGGCGTCGAGACGTTCGAGTTGAAACCAGCGGTCGCCCTGCAACAGCGCCTGGGCGGCAATGCGCTCCCAGCCCTGCAGTTCTGGCGCTCGTAGGATCCGACCGAACGCGCTGAAGTTGAGGCCCACACGCTCGATGCCCTGCTCGCGCGCCCACGTGAATGCGCCACTGAGAATCGCCTCGTTGAGGCCGTTGGGCGTGTCCTCGTGGCGCCGCATGCTCGACAGCGAGAGGTCGCCGGTCGCGAGCACGGGCACGAAGTGGATGTACCCCGCGGGAACGCCGTCTGGCCCCAGCGCAATCGCGAAGACACACTCCGCGTGCTCTGCAGCCCACGGATCGTCGAGCGCCATCGAGAAACCGCGCTCGCCCTGACCGCCGAGCCACTCCTCCGAAACCTGCTGGAGTTGAGCGATGAGCGTGGCATCGAGTTCGCGGCGGCGAAGGACGAGCACGCGGTAGCCATCGCGCTCGAGTCGGTTGACGGACTGTCGTACCTTGCGCATGGGGCGTCCGTCGAGCGAGAACTCCTGCGGATTGACGATCGCCTCGTCACCGAGATACGCGGTGGTCAAACCCGCCTGTTCCCAGAGTCGACGTGCCGATCCGGGGAGCCCCATCACGGCGATGCGCCGGCCAAGTCGGATCTGTTCTTCGTGAAAGTCCCGGACGAGCTCGCTGCAGGCGGCCTCTGGTCCGATTGCGGTCCCGGCGACCAGCGCGACGTTGGCAACCACGCGGTAGGCGAGGAAGCAGTCTTCGTGCTCCCCGATCGCGAAGGTGGTGTCGCGACGTAGCGCGAAGTACGAGAGGCCATCGGTCGCGTAGCGGTTGAGGATCGAGCGCGCGAGATCGCGATCGTGCGCCGCGGCCGGTTCGGGTGCGGGCACGGGGCGCAGCCACAGCAGCACGAGCACCGCCACGGCAATCGCCGTGTAGAGCCCGATCGCCGACGTCGAGTCTGGCGCACCGACCAGTGCATCGAGCCCTTGGTCCGCGGCCTCGCGCAGCGAGATCGGATCACCCGCCAGGTAGGCGATCAGCTCGGCCGCAGCAACGGCCAACAGCACGCCACCGGCGATCAGGCCGACGGCCCACTTGAGGACGCGCCGGCCGGTGCCGTGCGCTCCCTCGACGGTGAAGGCGCCGCGCTTGATGACCAGCAGGACGAGCAGCACGAGCGAGGCGATGGCCTCTTCAACGTCAAGGCCCTTGGCGAGGTGGAGGATGCCGGTGACGGCAAGCAGCACGACGGCGAGCTGCCAGGCGCGGTGACGGCGCCGTACAAGCCCGAACGCAACGACCATCAGCAGCAGGCCAAGCTCGAAGACCAGCACGTGAGCCGTTCGCGTTGCCTGGACCGGGATGACGCCGGCGAGCAGCGCTGAGCGTGCGGCGAAATTCGGTGTCAGTGCGGACACCATCGATGCGAGCCCGAGAAGCGCCACGCCCGATGCGAGGAGCTTGATGAACGTGTCTCTCGGGCGCGCGACCTGCACGAGCCAAGTATCGCGCAGCAGGTCGCAAACAGACACACGTGTGCGCACAACCCGCAGAGGAATATCCGTTTTCGGCGGGTAAGGTGAACGTATGGTATTCCCTCTGCACCGTCCCCGTCTGGTCCGTCTTCTGCTCGTCGCACTGCTCGCACTCGGCGCGCTCTTCACCGCCGTCGGTACGGCGGGCGCAGCGCCAACCGAAAACGGGCGGCTCTACTGGGTCAACAGCCAGACCGGCACGCTGACGAGCGCCGCGATCTCCTCGCCGGCGGGTGGTATCACCACCTACGCGACCGGGGACATTCCGAACGCCGTCTTCGCCACCAGTAACGCGCTCTACTGGACGAGCGCGAGCTCCGCACACATCGGTATCGCCAACCTGCAGGGCGCGGTGCAGAGCTACATCGCCCCGGGAGGCACCAGCGCCCCGACGGGCGTTGTGGTCGTCGGGCAGTTCATCTACTGGGCTGACAACGGCTTCATCGGCCGCGCGACGATCACGGGTGCACAGCCGCAGACGGGGTGGCAGTGGTACCAGACGCCGAGCGGGCAGAACACCTCGATTTGGTCCGACGGTGCCTACATCTATTGGGGCGACGGCAACTCGATCGGCCGGATCGGCCTCGACGGGTCGGGCGCGAACGTGAACTTCGTCTCGAACGCCCAGGTCGCGGGCGCGGTGTCGTCGCCCACCGCGATCACGTCGGATGGCCAGCGCATCTACTGGATCAATGCGGGCGCATCGCAGATCAGCAGTGCCACCGTCGGCACCGGCCTGCAGGTCACGCCGACGTACCTTGCGCTGCCAGCGCCCGCCGTCGGCCTGACCGAAACGGGCAGCTCGTTCTTCTGGACTGCCCTGAGCGGTGGCTCCATCGGCTCCGCCAATCTGACGCCGGCGGTCGTCGCCCCGTCGTTCATCAACACCTCTGCCAATCCGACGGACATCGCCGCCTCGCGCTGGGCGCTGTCGGTGGTGAAGGCCGGTACGGGCGCGGCAACCAGCACCGTCACGGCGGCCGGCAGCACGGCCACGCAGAACGGCCTCAGCTGCGGCCAGATCTGCACCAATGACTTCCCCGACATGGCGACCGTCACGCTCACAGCGACGCCGGCCCCGGGCTTCGTGTTCGCCGGCTGGGCGGGTGCCTGCACCGGCACGGCCAGAACGTGCACCGTCACGATGAACCAGTCTCAGAACGTCCAGGCGACGTTCAATCCGGCCGTCACCACCTTCGTGCTCACGCTGACGAAGAAGGGCACGGCTGCGGGCAGCATTGTCTCGTCCCCCGTCGGCCTCAACTGCGGCACGGTCTGCGCGGCGCCGTTCGCCAAGAACGCGAAGGTCACCCTCACCGCGGTCGAGGGTCCGCTTGCGGACTTCGTCGGCTGGGGCGGGGAGTGCTCGGGCTTCAAAGCGCAGAGCGTCTGCACCGTGACGATGTCGCAGGCTCGTGCCGTCAGCGCAACGTTCAATCCCGCGCCGATCCTCGCGCTGTCGAAGTTCGGCATCACCAACGCGACCTTCCGCGTCGGCAGCCACACCACCGCGGTGCGGGCATACACCCCGATCGGCACGACGATCAAGTACACGCTGTCGGAGAACGCGAACGTCACCGTCGCATTCCAGAAGGTCGGCTACTCGAAGAAGCAGTACCTCTATCGCTCGTCGGGCGCCAAGGGTGGCAAGACGGGTGCGAACGCCATCTCGTTCACCGGTCGCGTCGGCCGCACGCCGCTGACGCCCGGCCGTTGGAAGGTCATCATCACGGCCTCTGATAGCAGGACGACGACGAAGGCTCAGGTCAAGGTCTTCACGATCAAGAAGTAGCGCGGCGCGTGGGCGTGGGTAGCGCAGAAGCGCTGCCCACGTTCCGCGCTAGTGCCTGCGGGTGGTGGCCGGTGCGAACGCGTCACCGTCGGCCAGACGCGATCCGAACAGCGACTCCAGGAACCCGTAGAACCACGCGCCCTGCGCCGCGTCATGCGCGAGCATCAGCGCGTCCTGCTCCTCGCGGGTTTGGGCACCGGGCTTGCCGTAGGCCGCCCAGTCTGCGGCCTGCCAGCGGCGGAATCCCTCGATCGTGACCTCGGCATGGAACTGCAGGCCGTAGGTGTTCGTGCCGTGACGGTAGGCCTGGTTCGGGTAGAGCTCGCTCGAGGCGAGCAGCGTCGCGCCCTTCGGGAGGGCGAAGGTATGGAAGTGCGCCTGCGTGGCAACGAGCGGCGCTGGCATGAAGTTCTCGGCGATACCCGCCGCCGTTGGCGTCAGCTCGTAGTACCCGAACTCGTGCAGACCTGATGCGGGCGGCCCGACCTCGGCGCCGAGCACGTAGGCGATCGACTGCGCGCCCTGGCAGATGCCGAGCAGCGGCAGCTCGCGCTCGATGCACTGGCTGATCCAGCGGTGCTCCTCGCGCAGGAATGGGTGCTGCTGTTCCTCGAAGACGCTGAACGGACCGCCATGCACGACGCTGCCGACCCACGTGTCGTCCACCTGCGGTACCACGTCGCCGTTGCAGGGCTGGATCGTGACCGGGTCGAAGCCACGCAGGTGCAGGTAGGTGTTGACGCGGTCGTCGGGCGGATCGTTGCCGTGGCGGATGATCAGGACGCGATTGCGCATGCGAGGCGCATCCTCTCAGAACGGGCGAGCCACCTCAAATCGCTGCTCGGTGATGGAGCGACACAGCTCGTGTAGATCTGGCGCGCATTGTTCGCCGTGCGTACAGGTCGCATGCGCGGTTGGCGGTAACGCGGCGCAGGGCGGACGTACTGTGCGCGTCGCGATTCGTCGGTCGGTGGTGATGGTCAGGGCGATCGTCGAGGGAAGCCCACGCGAAGGAGGCGACGATGACGATTTACAATGCAGCTATGGCGTTCTCGGTCGAGTACGAGGCAGAAGGCGGCCTCCACATCATTCACCTGGCAGAGGGGCGAATCTCGCACGGCATCGATTTCCGCGATCGGGAGGGTGTGTCGTGTGGTGTCGTGCTCGTTGATGCGGATGGCACCGCGATTGATGTCGAAATCTTCAGCCTCCCGCACTTCGACCTCGATGCGTGCGCTGCGGCGTACGGCTTCAGCGATCGTGCCGGTGCGATTGGCATGGCACTCGCCACCGCTGCGGCCTGACCTCATGCGGGGCGGCAGCCCGACATGCTGCAGTCGCCATGCGCTTCGTGTGACACCTCTTCGGTAATCCGCACGCTGGCGTACGCAGCGGATGTCGTATCGGTGCATTGCGGTGACGCCGCGCGCGCCGCGCGTCTGCTGCGCGTCGCGATCGTCGGAGTGTGGAGATCCGACTCACGCATCACGCCCGCGAGCGCATGGCGGAGTACGACATCGCTCTCGAATTGGTGCGTCAGTGCTGCCTCGATCCGGATCGCGTGTACTCGAAGCGCCTCACCGGCCGCGATCGCTTCGGCTTGGCCTTCGCGCGTGACTTCGACCGTGGGACGGTCGAAACGATCGGCCTGCAGCGCGACCATGTCGTGGTGGTGATCACCGCGTACTGGCTGGTGCCTGACAGCGTGCCACCGCAACCACGAAAGAGGCAGTCATGAAGACCTACAATCCGCCCATGAGCTTCGAAGTGACGCACGAAGACGAAGGTGGGATCTACATGATCTATCTCTCCCGCGATGCCTCGATCGGAGGGCGCACGTTCGGTGAGGGTGCCGTCGTCCACGTCGACGCCGAAGGTGCGGCCATGGCGATCGAAATCCTCAGCCTCCCGCACTTCGACCTCGATGCGTGCGCTGCGGCGTACGGCTTCAGTGATCGTGCCGGTGCGATTGGCATGGCACTCGCCACCGCTGCGAGCTGATCAGCCGCCCGGCGTGCGCCAGACATCGACCGCGCGCCAGCCGGCGGCGGTCGTCGTCTCGAGGTTGTAGAGACTGAAGCCTGTGGCGCCGGCGTCACGTGCGCCGCGCGCCGCGGCGATCAATAGGCGTGGCTTGAGGAAGTCGGTCACGCCCGCGATCACGTGCACGGGTGCGGCCGGATCGCCCGTCTGAGTGCGGACCGTGGTCACGCAGTCGGCGCTCATGGCCGTCGTCTGGGCGGGTGTGAGATAGCGCGACGTGTAACACATGGGCATCATCACGTCGGTGTTTGCGCGGACTTCGGCGTAGGGGAAGATCCGCCACCACGCCAGTGCGTCGCGCGGCACGATGCCCGCCATCGGCAGGTCGGGATAGGTGGCGCGCAGCCACTGCACCATCTGTGCGGCCCGCGTGGCGCGCAGCTGACGGTTGCGGACGATGTCGGCTTCGATGTCGACGCCGAGACCATCCACCGGGTCAGTGCCACCCGCATTGATCGCGGCAGCGAAGCGGCGACGGTCGAGCTTGATGTTGCGATACCCGGGGAGGTACCACGGCACGACCTTGACGCCCTGTGCGTGCGCGAGTGCGAGGACCTCTCGCAGATCGTCGGGGTACATCACGTCGGCGGGCGAGTGATAGTTCGACGTCTCCCAGTAGATCGTCGTCACCTGGTGGGCGACTGCCTGGTCGACGACGTACTGCGGCTCGTGGATCGTGGCGTCGTAGAGGTCGACCCAGAGGCCGGCGCCGGCAAAGACGGCAGCGCGTGTGGCGGGATCCGACTGCGCGAGGGCCGTCGGCACGGCGATAAGTGTCGCCGCGAGCGCGACGAAGACGGTGAGGAGGCGCGGGAGCCGCACGCGCCCATAGTACGCGCGGCTCCCGGTTTTCCCTGTGCGGCTAGAAGCAGCCGGTCTTCTTCTGCGTCGTGCCGTTCGGGCACGTGTTGTTGCGCCAGACGGAGCCGGTAGTCGTGGCGCCCGTCGTGGTTGCACCCGAGAAGTTGACCTTGCTGAACGCCGAGTCGGCGAAGTTCACACCCGTCAGGTTCGTGCCTCGGAAGTTCACGTTGGCGAACGAGCCGCCGTTTCCACCGGTGTTTCCGGCTGAGAAGTTGAGCCCGGTCAGGTTTGCGCCGGAAAGGTTGGCGCCGCTCAGGTTGACGCCGGGTCCAAGCAGGTACGTATCGACAATGACCCAGCCGGTTGGCAGACTCGCCGGCGTGCCCTTCGTGCCACCCATCGACGTGACGCCCATCAGGTTTGCGGTGGCGAGAATCGCGCCGGTGAGGGTGACGCCCTGAAGGCTCGAGGTGTCGAGCGTAGCGCCCGTCAGCGTGGCGCCCGTGAGGTTCGTATCGTCGAATTCATCGCCGCCGAGTCGAGCGTTTGTCAAGTTCGCGTTGGTCAGATTGGCACCGGCCAACGAGGTGGCCGCAATCGTGGCACCGGTCAGGTTGGCGCCGGTCAGATTCGTGCGCTCGAGGCTCGCGTCCATCAGGTTCACGCCGGCGAGATTCGCGCCCTTGAGGTTGGCGCCGGTCAGGTCGATGGCATTGAGATTCTTGCCTGCAAGATTGGCACCCGCGAGGTTTGCCTTCGCACAGTTCGCGTTGGCCTTAACCACACAGCTCTTTGCCGCTGCGGAAGCGGTGCCGACGGCGAACAGTGCGAGCAGTGCGGTGGCGAGCAGCAGCGTGGGTTGCGCGCGAGATGGGCTTTGAGCCACGGGAGTCTCCTAGAGTCGTTCCGCGGTTCATACCTGATTAGCTCAGGGCGATCAAGACGCAGGCTGTGTCTACTTGACGGTGATGCGCAGCGTCACGGTCTTGAACAGCTTCGACTCGTCGGCCGAGTAGTAGCCGACCACGCCGGAGGTCGAGCCGGGGGAGCGGCCGGTCACGAAAATGCCCGTGCGACCGGCCAAGCCGTTGACGGCCTCTTCGTTCTCCGGCAGGCGCTCGGGGGCATGCGCGACGACGATCTTCGAGCTCGGTCGTCGCACCCAGACCCAGTGCCAGTTGCGACGATCGTTCGTGAGCAGGCGGATGCCCTTCTGCTCGCCGACCTTCGTCACGATCTCACGCGGCACTCCGACCGCTGGCTTGGCGGTGGCGGTCGCTGCGCCAATGCCGGTTGCGAGCAGGGCGATGATGACGATGCGAAGGAGCATGGACGTAACGCTACCGCCGACGTGCTCGTCCCGCGGGGTGGCGCGTCACCGTGTGTCCACGAGCGAGCACTGAAACCGTCCGTCGGCACCTACTGCTCCGCCAACCGCGGCTCCGCTGCGATAGCGCTAGGCATGGCGGCACACAACAACACCCCGCGGCTGTGCGGGCGAACCTAGACTGAGCCAGTGGAGATTGAGGCGACAGAGCATCGGGCCGCAGCGGCGGTAGACGTGATGACACGTGTCCGGCAGGCAATCGATGCTGCGGTGCGTACACCTGCCGGGCTCGTCGACCACGCGCTGATGTCCCTGATCGCCGAGGGGCACCTGTTGATCGAGGACGTCCCTGGCGTCGGCAAGACCGCGTTGGCTCGCGCGATTGCCCGCTCCATCGGACTCGAGTTCTCCCGGGTGCAGTGCACGCCAGACCTGTTGCCGGGCGATATCACCGGCGTCCAGGTGTACGACCAGAGCACGAACCTGTTCCGCTTCCGTCCCGGTGCGATCTTCGCGAACCTCGTCCTCGTTGACGAGGCCAATCGCGCGTCGCCGAAGACGCAGGCGGCGTTGCTCGAGGCGATGCAGGAACGTCAGGTCACCGTCGATGGCGAGACGCACGCGTTGGAGACGCCGTTCATGGTGATCGCCACGCAGAATCCCATCGAATTCGAGGGCACCTTCCCGCTGCCGGAGGCCCAGCTCGACCGCTTCGCGATGCTGCTGCGGATGGGCTATCCGACGCGCGAGGACGAGGAGCGCCTCCTCGCCGAGCAGGGCGCAGGTGATCCGATCGCGGCGATTGAGGCGGTGGCGACGGTCGAGGACATTCGCTCGGCGATCGCCACGGCGCGTGGCTTGCACGTCGAGGCGGTCGTCAACGGGTATGCCGTTTCCATCCTCGAGCGCACGCGCAACGATGCGCGGCTGGCCCTAGGCGCCAGCCCCCGAGCAGGGGTCACACTGATGCGCGTCGCACGGGCGCGCGCACTGCTGGAGGGGAGGCAGTACGTGACGCCCGATGACGTTCGTACCGTCGCGGTGCCTGTGCTGTCGCATCGTCTCCAGCTCACGGGGGCCGCTCGCGCGGCGGGCGATGAGGCCAGCGCGATCGTCGCCGAGCTCGTGGCGCGCACGCCGGTGCCGATGTAGCCATGCTGACGCGCCGCGGATGGGTCGCACTGGTCGGTGGCGTCGCCGCGTATGTCGTCGCCGTCGGCTTCGGTGCGGTGGCTCTGGTGCCGCTCGCGTTGGCATTGACGATTGGCCCGTTGGCAGCGGCTGGCTTGTTGCGCCGCTATCGCCACGCCGCCGTGCGTCTGTCGATCGCGTTCGACCCACCTCGTCCACAGGCGGGGATGGCGTTCGCCGCCTCGGCGCGCGTCGACGGTCCGGCACCCGGTGGCGGCCAGCTTCACCTGCATTTCGGAACCGAGGAGTTGATGGCGCCGCTCGTCCGCGAAGGCGACGATGTGCAGCTGGCCCGCTTCGCCGTGCCTGGGCTGCCCCGTGGTGTGCACGCAGTCCGCAACGGCGAGTTGGCGATGGGTGATCCCTTCGGGTTCGCGCGCGCTGATCGCAGCTTGAGTGGCACGTCGGCCGTGATTGTCTGGCCACGCTGGACGGAACCCGACGATGTCGCGGATGGCGTGGCCGGCGACGGCGACCTTGGGTTGCGGGCTCGGCGCGCCCAGCCCGTCGGGTACGACCTGCATGGCATCCGCGAACACCAGCACGGCGAGTCGCTACGCCGCGTCGATTGGAAGACATCGGCGCGGACGGGACGGCTGATGGTGCGCGAGATGGAGGATGCCTCGCGGGCCGAGCTGTCGATCCTGATCGACCTCGACCGCGCCGAGTTCGCCGCGGAGCCAGCGGCGCTCGAGCGCCTGCTGGAGGCCGCCGCGACGTTCGTCCGTGGCATCGGTCTGGAGGGCCAGCAGGCAACGCTCGTCCTGGCCGGAGCGACGGTCCAGCGCATCCCTCTTGACGGTGGCAGCGGTTCGTGGTTCGCGGCGATGGATGCCCTCGCCGCCGCCCAGGCCGACCGTGACCTGCCCTTGGCCGACGCCGTGCTCCGTGATCGGTCGCTGCTCGCGGGCGCGGCGCTGACGGTGCTGACGCCCTCTGCCTCGCCCGCGCTCATGGCCCTGCTCGCGCGGGAGGCGATACAGGTGCCTGTGCGCGTCGTGCCCGTGGGACACGTGAACGCCGATGCATGGGCCGCAGCCACCGGCGTTGCCGTCGTGGTCGTACCGGCAGTTGGTGTCACGCCCGTTGCGGTGGAGGCGGTCGCATGACGGACCGCCAGATCGGACGCGTGGCCGTGCCGGTCGTGCTGTATCTGCTGTGCGCGGGCTGGATCGTGTTCTACCTGCGCCTGCTCGTCGAGCCAGCGCCGGACTGGCAGGCACCCCTTCTCGCTGTCGTCGCGATCGGCATAGTCGCGTGGAGCCTGGGCCGCATCCGCCGGCGGCTGCTCCGCGTCATCGCGGTCGCTCTGGCCGCGGTCGTCGGCATCCTGCTCGTCCTCGGTACCCGCTCCGGTGCGTGGCCATGGCGCGAGGACGTGAGCGGCCGCAACGGCTATCTCGGTGCGGGCGGCTACCTCGATCAGGTGCAAGAGCTCCTGCGTAACGCGGGGACTGCTTGGGTGCGCGTGGTCTTCCCGGCCGATGGCGTGGGCGAGCCCGACGCCGTCCTGGCGGTCCGACTCATCGCGCTGGGGCTGCTGGTGCTGTGTGCCGCCGGTTTGCTCACGTTCCGGGTCCCGCTGCTCGCAATCCTCTCGGTCGCCTGCGCGGTCGTTCTCGCCTCGCTGTTCGTCGCCCGCGACCACACTGTCGTGCAGGGCATCGCCCTGTGCCTCCTCGGCGTGACGGTGCTGTGCGCCATGCCGGATAGCGACAGACGCAGAGGGAGCAGGGCGCGCATCGCGGTGCTCAGTGGAGGCGGACTCGTCGTCATCGCGGTGGCGCTCGCGGTGGTGCCCGGCGTGGCTCCGCGCGGCGCGCTCAACTGGCATCGCTGGACGTTCGACCAGCCGCAGCCGGTCAACGTCGGGTTCGTCTGGGACCAGCAGCTGACGGCACTCGACTTCGGCAAGCAGGAGACGCCCGTGCTGGAGGTCAACGATCCGAACGTGGACTATCTCCGCATCGGTGTGCTCGAGCGCTTCGATGGGTTCCGCTGGCAGGCCGCGCAGCGCGTTGTCTCGACGACGCGGAGCGCGACGGTGGATGTGCCGAACGATCTACTCGCACCCGCTCTGCGCGGCGACCGGGCTCCGGTCAGTACCGCTGAGATCCGCAACCTCGCGACGCTCACGCGCGGCCTCCCGCTGCCCGCTGGCACGGTGTCCATCAGCGGCCTGGCGGGCGCGGTGCGCCCTGTCTCCCTCGCCAGCGGTGGCAGCGTGGTACTGGCGAAGGATCTCCCGCTTGGTGCGACGTACACCGTCGCACTCGCCGATCGCAAGCTCACGCCCGCACTGCTCGACGCCGACGTGCTTGGCGCGCCCACCGACCCGCGCCAGGCGGTGCTGCAGGAGCTCGCCGGTCTCAAGCTGACCGGTCGGCGGGTGGACCCGGATGGTCCCGGCCCCTGGAACGCCGACCACTCCGGCACGCAGAGTGACCGGCCGGTGTCCCCGACGCAGCCCGCTGCGGACGCCCCCGTTACGGCGACCCTCTCAAAGCCCGATCCGGCCGATCTGACCGTCGGTGGTGCGACCTATCCCGCGTTCGGCGAGCCCGGGCGCGAGCAGGAGGTGCAGCGCGTGTTTCGGAGCCAGGTGATCGGCGATCCCTCCACGGTCTCGCCGATCGACGGCTGGCGCGAGCCGTACCGGGTCGCGCGCAAGCTGACGGCGGACGCCAAGACCCCGTACCAGGCCGCGGTGATCCTCGAAAACTGGTTTCAGACGAAGTTCTCCTACGACGAGACGGCGACGTACGGTGAGGTCAGCGCGTTCGGTCCGCTCCCCGTGTTCCTTCAGTCAGAACGACGCGCTGCCCACTGCCAGTACTTCGCCGGCTCGATGGCCGTACTCCTGCGGATGCTCGGTATCCCGGCGCGCGTGGCCTTCGGGTTCGCGCAGGGGCGTCTCGACGGCGACAAGCGCGTGATTACGAATCGCGATGCCCACGCGTGGGTCGAGGTGCGTTTCCCGTATGCCGGTTGGGTGTCGTTCGAGCCGACGCCATCACGGCGGCTGGCGTCGTCCACCTCGAGCACCTCGTCCACGTTCAACACGAGCGACATCGTGCAGCCGGGCGGGTCGTTGGCGGGTCTGGCGGGGGAGGAGAGGTTCCCGAATGGCGCTGGTCCGAATCGCGGCACGACGAGTTCCTCGGCGGCCGCCCTGCCGCTCGTTTCCGATGCGCCGTCCCCGTGGCCGCGCCGTCTCTTGACGCTGCTTGGTGTCCTGTTGGGGGTGATCGTGCTGGGGGTTGCGGTCTGGCTCGCCAAGGGGCTGCGCCGCTGGCGTGCACGCCAGACGGACGATCCACGGCGCGGTGCGACTGCCGCGTACGCCGAGATCGCGGCGTGGCTCGACGACCAGGGCATCGCGACGCGAGGAGCCACGATCGACGACGTCGGTCGGCAGGCGACGACGGCGTTCGCGGTCCCGACGGAGCGCTGGGTCGAGGCCGTGGTCGTGGCTCGTTTTGGTCCGCCCATGGCTGCGCGCGCATCGCTATCTACCGCCCGTGCGGAGACGCGTCGCCTGAAGCGCGTGTTACGTGGCAGCGCAACGCGTCGCGATCGAGTGCGCGGTGCGATCCGACCACGGCGATTGCTCGATCGCTAGCGCTGCTGCGGCGAGACTGACGGATACCACCCGCGGCGTTCAGCAGCCGCGAGCGAGGGGTATCATCGAGCCATGGTTCTCAATGGTTCGCGCGTCGTCGTCGTTGTTGCCCTCCTCGCACTCGGGGTCGGCCTCGCCGCCTGCGGGGGTTCGAGCTCGAGCAGTAGCTCCTCGGAGGAGGCTGCTCCGGCGGCGGATACCGCTGCGGCGGCGCCTGCGCTGACGGAGTACGAGCAGTTCGCCGTCGACCTCATCAACGATCCGACGAATGGTTTCGCGCCAGGCTTCAAGCAGCTAACCGGCAACGACGCCCCCGCGGTCCCCGCCGACATCCAGTGCATGGTCACGACGTCTGACACCGACGAGACGCAGGCGCAGGTCATGCTGTGGTCGGGCACGGGCAGTGACTACTCCGTCGTGATCGTGCTGACGAACGGCCTCGAGTTGATGAACTCGAGCACGAGTTCGTACGGCACGTTGTTTGGCTCGACCACGTCGGAACAGGAGTTCCCACCGCCGACAACGGGGACGCCGTGCGTGGTCGCCAGCGACTGGACGGTCTCGGTCTAGCCCGAGCCGCCCGCGGCTAGGTTTCGAGCTGCGCGATGCGCGCGGCAGCCATGTCCTGCACGAGCTTGGTATCGACCTTCCAGTCGAGCGGCACGCGCACGGTCTTCTTGTTCACTTCCAGCCCGGCCAGGCGCGGCTCGAACGAGGCGAGCACGCCGGTGCCCCACGGTGCCAGCAGGATGTGGCTCTTGGTGAGCATCACGCCGATCACGTAGCCGTCGCCCGACTTGAGCATGGGCTGGTTCCAGGCGATCACGAGCTCGAGGTCGGGGAACTTCTTCTCGATGGCGGCGAAGATCGCGCGCATCGTCTTGGCACCCGCCGGGTCGGCGCCCTGGAGGTAGTCGTCGAGCGTGCCGAAGCGCTTCGTCGTCGCCGAGCCGCGCGCGAACATCACGACCGCGTTGGCGTGCGCCTGCGAGAACCCATGCTCCTGCCGGAGCAGGTCGATCTGGTCTTGGTACTTGCCGCTCGGCACGGCCTTGACCAGCCCGATCCAGTGGTCGATGGGCTGGCCGTGCTTCTTCTCAATCGCCG